>DEPC01000071.1 GCA_002358555.1 Hungatella sp. UBA3402
ATATCAAAAAACTTTATCTAAACTTAAATCTAGTAGAATATATAAATACCAAAATTTAAGAAAGCTGGAAGCAATTGTGGAAGTTAAAAATCAGAAAAATGACAAATATAATACTAAAAAAAGAGAGAATCTAAAAACTACAAAATCCAAAAAAGAGAAGCCTCAACATTTGTCTGAAAAGAAAAAAAGTCTCTGCCCAGTCTCAAAAAAATGTGGTGGTTGTCAGCTATTAAACATTCCCTATCAAAAACAACTTCAGAACAAACAAAAGCAAGTGGAAGATTTATTAAAAGAGTTTTGCAAAGTGTATCCGATTGTTGGAATGGAAAATCCCTTCCATTATCGCAATAAAGTACATGCTGTATTTGGATATCAGAAAGGAAATGTAATTTCTGGAGTTTACAAAGAAGGTACTCACGAACTTATTCCTGTGGAAAAATGTATGATTGAAGACGAGAAATCAGACCAAATTATTGAAACCATCAGGGAAATGCTCAAATCCTTTAAGATTCGTACCTATGACGAGGATACAGGTTATGGACTTCTTCGTCATGTGCTGATAAAGCATGGATTTGCCACAGGAGAAATCATGGTAGTTCTGGTGACAGCCTCTCCAGTATTTCCGTCCAAAAACAATTTTGTAAGAGCTTTGAGAGAGAAGCATCCAGAGATTACTACAATTATCCAGAACTTAAATGACAGAGGAACCAGTATCGTATTGGGCAATCAAGAACATATCCTGTATGGGAAAGGATATATTGAGGATGTACTCTGTGGCTGTACGTTCCGAATCTCCAGCAAATCTTTCTACCAGGTCAATCCAATCCAGACAGAAAAGCTATATAAAAAAGTCATGGAATGTGCAGGTTTAACTGGAAAAGAGACGGTTATTGATGCTTATTGTGGAATTGGCACCATAGGAATTGTTGCGAGCAAACAGGCCAAACGAGTAATTGGAGTGGAACTCAATCCAGATGCCGTCCGAGATGCTGTGGCAAATGCCAAACGAAATAAAACCAACAATGTTCAAATTTATCAAAATGATGCTGGACGATTTATGGCAGGAATGGCCCAAGATGGAGAACAGGCAGATGTAGTATTTATGGACCCACCAAGAAGCGGAAGTACGGAAGAATTTATTGATTCAATAGCAATGATAAATCCAAAACGAATTGTCTATGTATCCTGTAATCCAGAGACTTTGGCAAGAGATTTGAAACAATTCCGAAAGAAAGGTTTTAAAGCAGTTGGAGCATGGCCTTTTGATATGTTTCCGCATACAGCAAAACATGTGGAGACGGTTGTATTATTGACCAAGAAAAACTAGAATGTACTACAACAGCTCCATAAAATCCTATTGGTTGTCACAAAAAAAGTAAAACAACCATAAAAACAACTAGATATTATGAAGATTTTACCAGCCATTCCACAAAGATTATTTCTGATAAAAGCAGGCAAACTCTGATTGACAGCTATTTGTCCTTAAAACTGCCAGCTACCAGCACGGAAGAAGGTTGCTCCCTGTCCTGCATCTACAGGAGCCTTAGTAACTCTTAGTCTCTAGCTATCTGTGTTAGGAGCAAAAGTCCCTATTGTCCGAGCGTAGCGAGTTTAGGCGCTTTTGTTCCTGCTTTTAGCAGATAGATGGAGAGTGTTACTGGCTCCGAAGCCGCAGGACGGGGAGCAACCTTCTTTCGTGCGTTTCTTCTACCTACACCTTTTAACTACCATAACGAGCTAAAATTAATAGCTTTCACTTAATACTCCAGATAAGCTCCCTTCATAGGGCTGACTGCATGTTCGCTGAACATTCTTAAAACCCCTCTCTTATACTTAGGTTCTCTTGGCTTCCAGTTCTTTTTACGTTCTGCTAGAACTTCCTCAACCTCTTCTGGAGTTTTTCTCTCTCCTTTTATTCCAATGATATTCAGCTTTCTTTCCATTACATCAATTTCAATCAAATCTCCTTCTTCCACCAATGCAATGGGACCACAGTCAACTGCTTCTGGGCTACAATGGCCAATCACTGGTCCTGTAGAAGCTCCTGAGAAACGGCCGTCTGTAATCAGCGCAATACTTCTCCCAAGCTCTGCATCACTGCTAATTGCCTCAGAAGTATAGAACATCTCCGGCATTCCACTTCCCTTTGGTCCTTCATAGCGAATGAATACGGCATCTCCTTTTTGCACCTTATGTTTTAGCACGGCATCCAGACATTCCTCCTCGCTGTCAAATGGTCTGGCGTTGAGCACAGCTTTGAACATTTCTTTTGGACAAGCTGTATGCTTAATTACTGCTCCTTCTGGTGCCAAGTTTCCCCTCAAAATTGCAATACTTCCATCTGTGCCAATCGCTTTATCAAAGGGACGAATAATATCCTCTTTTGTCACAGTTACTTGATATCGTCTGTTAAATTCCTGGAGCCATCTATCACATCTATCATAGAAACCATTTTCCTTTAAATCGTTTAAGTTTTCTCCTAATGTCTTTCCTGTGACAGTCATAACATCAAGGTGAAGATATGCCTTAATCTCCTCCATAATTGCTGGTACACCACCTGCATAGTAGAATACTTCTGCTGGCCATCTTCCTGCTGGTCGCACATCTAACAGATAACGGGCATTTCTATGAAGTCTATCAAAGGTATCTCCTGTAATCTCAATACCAAACTCATGGGCAATAGCAGGAAGATGGAGCAAACAGTTAGTGCTTCCAGATACAGCGGCATGAACTAAGATAGCATTTTCAAAACTTTCCATGGTTACAATATCTGTTGGACACATTCCTTCCATATTGGCTAACTTTACAACCTGTTCTCCTGCCTGCCTAGCAAATTTCAGCAAGTCTGGACTGGTAGCAGGCATCAAAGCACTTCCTGGAAGAGCCAATCCTAAAGCTTCAGCCATAATCTGCATAGTAGATGCAGTTCCAATAAAAGAGCATGCTCCACAGCTTGGGCAGGCATTGCATTTTGCCCAGTTTAGCTTTTCTTCATCAATTTCCCCTCTCTGATATTTGGCACTGTACATACCAAGCTGCTCTAAAGTCAGCATCTCTGGTCCTGCATTCATGGTTCCTCCTGGTACTACGACAGCCGGAACATTAACTCTTGCAAGACCCATTAAATTTCCAGGCATCCCCTTGTCGCAGCTTGACAAATAGACTGCTCCGTCAAATGGAGTTGCATTGGCATGAATTTCAATCATATTGGCAATCATCTCTCGGCTTGCTAAGCTGAAATTGATTCCGTCAGTTCCCTGGCTCTCTCCGTCACAGATATCTGTACAAAAATATCTTGCCCCATATCCTCCTGCTTCTTCAATTCCCTTTCTCACTTCTTCTACTAGAATATCCAAATGTCCACTGCCTGGATGACTATCCCCAAAAGTACTCTCAATCATAATCTGAGTTTTATCCAAATCCTCTGGTTTCCACCCAGTTCCAATCCTCAAAGGGTCCAGCTCCGGTGCAAGCTTCCTCATTTTTTGACTTGTTAATTCCATGGTATCTCCCTTCTTTATCATTAAATATTATTGAATTGACATATTAAGCTCGTATACTGACACATTCCTATCTCATCAAATGACTTGCTTAAATTTTCTTATGACTTATTATAAAACATATTCCCTAAACTTCCAAGATTCTATGCAAACAAAGATATAATGAATGCTACCACAAATCCAGTTCCACCTACTAATGTCTCCATAATTGTCCATGTTTTTAAAGTTGTCTTTTCATCTAATCCTACCAATGATTTTACCAGCCAGAATCCAGAGTCATTGAAATGGGAACAAACAGTTGCTCCTCCTGCCACTGCTGCAGTGGTGCATGCAAGGTAGATAGGAGACAGAGCCTCAATCCCTGGCATAGCTGCAATAATTCCAGCAGCCATGGTCATTGCTACTGTTGCAGAGCCTACACAGATTCTAACTAATGCAGCCACAATAAACGCTACTACTACAATAGGAAGATTGGCAGAAGAAACTGCATTTCCAATTACATCTCCCAAACCAGAATACTGAAGCATATATCTAAGTACACCACCACAGGCTGTCACAAGAAGAATCAATCCTGTAGGTTCCAAAGATTTTGTCATAATCTTTTCTAATTCTTCCAGACTATACCCATGTTTGATTCCAAGAATAAACATAGCTGCAATCGTAGCAATCAGCAAAGCTACAAAAGGTTCACCGAGAAAAGCCAACAATGGTTCTATAGCTGCCATAGAATCTACAACACCTGCAACAGATTTTAAAATAATCAACACCAAAGGAATCAAAATAATACTTACAATCGTTCCAAAAGAAGGAAGCTTTGATTCATCTATCTCTTCCTGATTTGCTACATGTTCTGGCACAGGGACATAATATTTTTTGCCACAGATTGCTCCCCAGATAGGACCTGAGACAATCATAGCTGCAACACCGCAGCAAATACCTATCAGTATTACCCAGCCTAAATCCACATTTAACATAGTTGCCACCAATACTGGCCCTGGTGTTGGCGGGATAAAAGCATGACCTACCGCTAAGCCTGCTAACAGGGGAATTGCATAAAATAGAGAAGAACGCCCTGTTCTCTTAGCCAATGAAAATGCTAGAGGAATCAAAATAATCAATCCAGCGTCAAAGAAAACTGGCATAGAGATGACCAGTCCTGTAATACCTAATGCCCATGCTGCTTTTTCATCTCCAAATCTCTTAACCATAGTTACTGCTAGTGTCTGGGCACCCCCTGACATCTCCAAAATTGCACCGAACATAGAACCAAGACCAACCAGCAATGCAATTCCTTTTAAAGTATTGCCAATTCCATCATTTACTGCTGTTACAATATCATTAAATGGCATTCCTGCAGCCAGACCAATGGTTAAAGCCCCTATTAAAATAGAAATCATAGCATGAATCTTAAATTTGATAATCAACACAAGCAATAAAGCCAATCCAAGTAATGCTGCAATGATAAGCCTTGTAGGGTCAAGCATTGTTTCCGTTCCCATAAAATCACCCTCCATTAAGTATTTGTAGATTTTCATAGCTTTTACAAACATCAGACGTCTTATGTTTAACTATATTTATTATAAAATATTCTCTGTTTTCTGTCAATATATCTGACGTTTATTCCTCTACTTCTACGTTTCCAACAAAAAAACAGCAGTTTTTCTTTCTGAAAAGCTGCTGTTTTGTATATTTTGCCTAAAATCTGCATGAATCTTTCCTTAGAGCATTAAATTCATCTGACCTTTTAGGTCGAATTATTAAGTCTTTAAGGAATTCTTCTCTTTTTATTTCTCATGTTCTTCCATCATTTTCACTAACATCTGACGATTATAAGTCA
>DEPC01000162.1 GCA_002358555.1 Hungatella sp. UBA3402
TTCTGCCTACAACTTTTAACTGCCACAACCAATTATATTATATAAATCTATCCTTTTGCGACACTCCCATTGCCATATAATCTGTACTATTTTAGTGATGTATTTCATTCTGACAGGTTTGTGTATAAAAAGAGAAAATCAGTATGAAAAAACTTTTTGGTTAAGAGCCAAGTCGGACATCTGTATACCAATAGCCAAAACGCCCATCTCCTGCAGGCTGTACCTTTGAAAGCACAAAATTGGGGAATCCAAACATAGCAGCCATGTATTTTTCATTGCTATAATAATGGCCAGGGACTCCTAAAAGAAACCGTGGTTCTCCTTTTGGATTATTTAGACGGGCAAAAATCAGATATCGGTGATTATAGTATCCATGAAGCAAAAAACTGTTATTTCCATATCCCCAGGTTTCTCTGGGAAGGAGTCCGATATCTTGAGGCTTTATTGTAAGAATCTCACATCCGCCATTATAGTCAAATGCCTGAATTTTAGGATAAGATTTATAAAAATGTTCCCATATCATATCTATCTTGGGCTCTTCTTCCAGATTCGCTTGCTCTAACTGTTTTAGCTGTTGCCTTTGCTGGGCCTCTAATTCTGCCTGAGAGGTTTGGACTGCAGTTCTGGTGCCAGACTGTACCATGTCATTAGTCGTTGGTTGAGAAGTACCATTACTTCCTGCTTGGGAATTATTAGTGCCTGCTGCTTTAGAGGTATCTGCCGAAATTGTTAAACTGTCTGCTGCCGCAGTTTGAGAAGACTCCCCTGTATTTGTTGGAACATATGTCTGATTAAGATTCATATTGTGGTTGGCAGAATTCCCTGGATGTTGTAATCTGTTCCCAGAGCGAGTTCTTGATGGAGATCGATAATTTCTCTGATTCTGTTCGGTCTTGTCAGTCTGAGCATAAGAAATTTCCTGCAACTTCTTATCCGTTTGACTTTCAGAAAGATTGTTTTGCTCCTTATCTTTTTGACCGTCCAAACTAGTTTGTTCTGCCTCGCCATTTGGGCTTTCTGAAAGATTCTGTTTCGTCCTATCAGCTTGACTGTCAGAATTTTCTTTTAACCTCATATCAGTTTGATTCTCTAAAGTTTCTCTTGCCCCTTTATCTTCTTGAGCTTCTGAAATCTCTTGTAACCTCTTATCTACTTGATGTTCTGAAGTTTCCTGTAATCTCTTATCAGTCTGAAGTTCTGAAGAATTCCTTTGCTCTTTATCTTTTTGGCTGTCTTTCTGATTGTTTGACAAATTTGGTATTTGCGATACCTGCCTGTTTTCTTGTCTTCCTGAAGGATTTTGTATTTGGCCATTTCTCTGATTGTTTGAAGCATTTTGCATTCGTCTGTTATCCTGATTTCCAGGAGGATTTGGTTGGACCCTATATCTATCTGATGGAATTTGAGAACCTCGTTGCCCTTGCTGCATCGAAGGCATCATACCTGGTGGCTGTATCTGCCCATGATGATAATTTGGCTGTATTGGTTGCCTGGACAGATTTGAGTTTTGAGGTCGGCTATTTGGTAGCTTTGTCTGGCCTGTAGGTATTTGGCTTGCTGGTCCAGGTACATTCTGCTGCTGAATATTGGGGTTGGTTGGTGGAAACAACCTGGAAGGCCGTAGAGAACGGGCTGGCCTAGTCAGTTGACCAGGTTGAAACTGCCCAATTGGCGGTTCTGATTGATTTTGGGGCAGGTTTCGTCCAGAATGTTCTGGTTCCTGAATTCTTCCTTGCCCAATTGGCTGAGGTGTCGGTTGTCCCCTCTGCATTAGATGGGATTGACGATTGGAATAGGACGGCCTACTAGATTGAAACATTCGGCCAGCAGGAAACCACCAATTCTGTTGTCCTTGACGGGATTGTTGTGAAATCTGTGATTGCTGCGAACGAGGCTGTTGTCCCCACTCCCCCTGCTGCTCTGTCCTTTTAGAAAAATCTGATAATGGATGTATCACAGGCGGAATTGGAGGCGGATTCAGTTCCAAAATAGAAGGCTCCTCCTGAACGGGAACTAGAGATGTCAGTTGTTCTAGAGAAGTCCCTGCTGGAAATGATTGCAGATTAAGAAAATCAGACTGTTTCAGCTCTGAATCTGCTGTTGTTTGGTCTGACATTATGTCCTCTACAGTTTTATTAGAATCATTGATTGTCAAATCAACCTGTTCCTTTTCAGGAATTTGCTGCTCTTTAGGAATATGTTCGGTTGTCTCTATATTGTCAGATATTTCGTCAGATGACTGGTTATTTGTCTTTGTTGTTTCTTTTTGTTTGCTGTTATCTTCCTCTGACGAAATACTCTCAAAAACTGACTTTTCGATATCATTTTCTGTATCTCTACCAGCGTGAACTTCTGAGTTCATATGATTGATATTCAGAGTTTCCGCAGTTGTTTGACCCGCTATCGGAGTTACCTCCATAGGTTTAAGCTCCATTGCCTCCATATCTGATGGACGAAGAATTTGAGAAGGTATGGGTTCCAATGATGGGATGACAGAAGAAGGAAGTGGTTCCTCCGTTTGGAAAACTTCCTGCTTCAAATTCTTCTGATTTTTCTGTTCCTGCTGTCTGCTTTGTGCTTCAATCTCTACTTCCACTGCTTCTGCAATAGAGCTTGGACGCTCTTTTTCCTGTACAGATTGTTTTTCATTTTTTTGTATGGATTCTGAAGTAGCCTCCCCAAGTACCACTTCAGCAGCATGAGCAACTGCATCTTCCCAAATGGTTGTATAGCTCTGCCAGGAATCTGATAAATTATGGACAGTCAATCCATAACACTGTTCTATCGATTGGTTAGAGCCAGCTACATTTGCTACAGACACAACCGTCCGAAATTCTCCAGCCCCATTTCTGATAAAAATTTTTCCAATCAGAATTTCTGTGGAACCTGATAAAAGATAAACTCCTGTATCCTGACTTCCAATATACACATTTCTCACATTAACTTGAATTTTACATTGTCCATTTCTCATTTCTAGTTTTGCAAAACCTACGTTTTTTCGCTTTATTCCGCCTTCGTAAGCATATATGTACGAAATTAATCTGCGATAATTAGACATACAATCACCCCTTTGCTTAATATTTTATGTAATTACCCATTGAAAATATGACAGAAAAATGTTATTCTATCAGCGAGAAGATTAAAAAAAGTTTTTTATTATGGAGGTATTTCTATGAGGTTGTATCGAGCAAAGGATTACAAAGACTTGAGCCGGAAAGCTGCTAATATTATATCTGCTCAGGTAATCATCAAACCAGATTGTGTTTTGGGATTAGCAACAGGTTCCAGCCCTATTGGAACTTATCAGCAGTTAATTGACTGGTACAATAAGGGGGATTTGGATTTTTCTGAAGTAAAATCAGTAAACTTAGATGAATACAAAGGTCTTCCCAGAGATAATGACCAGAGTTACTATTATTTTATGTACAATAATCTGTTCAAGCATGTAAATATCAATCTTGACAATACCAATGTTCCCAATGGTATGGAGCCAGATTCTGAGAAAGAATGCTGCCGTTACGAAAAAGTAATTGCAGACCTTGGGGGTGTTGATCTGCAGCTTTTAGGACTGGGGCATAATGGCCATATTGGATTCAATGAACCTGATAAGGCTTTTGGAACCATTACTCACTGTGTAGATTTGACACAAAGCACCATTGAGGCTAACAAACGTTTCTTTGCAAGTATTGATGATGTGCCAAAACAGGCTTACACCATGGGTATTGGAACTATTATGAAGGCAAAGAAAATTCTTATGATTGTCAGTGGAGCAGATAAGGCTGAAATTCTCAAAAAGGCATTATATGGACCGATTACTCCTGAAGTTCCGGCATCCATTCTTCAGCTTCACAGTGATGTCGTAGTTGTAGCTGATGAGGCTGCTTGTTCCAAGTTAGCAGAATAAAAATATCTGGTGGTCTGAAAGAATCGTTATTTTCTCACAGAACACATAAAAGGGGATTCTTGTATATAATTGTTAGTTTACAAGAATCCCCTTATTTTATGTAATTTAACTCGTTGTGCCCGTTAATTTTAATCTGAGATATCCTAACATTCTCAAATAATTTTTTCACATATTCTAAAGTTTTTGAGAACATCAGAGATTGCATCCTATGCCTTACTATCTTTTCCAATCATTTTTTCCATCCAAATCATATTGTACCACCTTCCAAATTTATAACCACATTTATGAAATTCTCCAACTTTAGAAAATCCCATATGTTCATGAAAATCTGCACTGTTTCTGGTTAAATATTCGTCCTCAACCTCAGGATATCCAATACATGCATAGAGATTTAAGATTCCCATCTTTGTGAACTACCCATTGTCTAAAACCAATGGACTTCCTGCTTCGCAGACCTCGTAACCTACTATCTCCATAGGCGTTAATTCGGGCTGAACCCTCCCTATTTGTATTTTATTATCTTATGCTATTTGTCGTAATCCTTCTGCTAAAATATTCTTTGCAGCATTGATATCTCTGTCATGTTCCGTTCCACACACAGGGCACCTCCATTCCCTTACGGATAAATCTTTTGTATTGGCATTTTGATATCCACAAACGGAACATATCTGACTGCTGGCATAGAAGGTATCTATTTTGATGTTCCGCCTCCCATTCCACGCAGCCTTATATTCCAACTGTCTTGTTAATTCATACCATGATACATCATTTATAGATTTTGCCAAATGATGGTTCTTTACCATATTTCTTATCTGTAAGTTTTCCGAAACTATCACTTGGTTTTCGCTGATAATTTCATGCGAAATCTTATGCAGATAATCTTTTCTGGTGTTTGCTAGTTTCTCATGCCATCGTGCTATCTGTTTTTTCTTCTTGTAGTAATTACTACTTCCTTTTCCTTTATGTGCAAGTTGCCTTTGCAGTTTTATCAGATTTCTTTCATACTTTTTTATGATTTTTGGATTTTCGTACTTCTTTCCATCTGATGTGATACATAAATCCTTTATTCCTAAATCTAATCCAACATTTTTAGTTCCCCTTGGACTTGATTTATTCTCTGTTTCTACCAGAATCGATATAAAATACTTTCCACTTGGCACTTGTGAAATGGTTGCTGATTTTATCTGTCCCACAAATTCCCTATGCAGTTTTGCCTTTACTTTCTTTAACTTTGGCAGTTTTATCTTTCTAGCCTCAAAATTTACCTCAATATTTGCATTTGTGAAGTTTGTCGTATAGGATTTATGGTTATCATGTTTGCTCTTAAATTTCGGATAACCTGCATGTTCTTTAAAAAATTTTTGATAGGCAGAATCCATATGGTAAATAGCATTTGTCAAGGCAAACTTATCAACTTGCTTGAGCCATTCATGTTCTTTCTTCAGTTGCCTGTTGCAGTAATTGTTACAGTCTGTTTTAGTGACGGACTCTTTAGCGTTTTCGTATTTTTCTTTTCTATATGCAAGTGTCTGGTTATAAACAAACCGGCAACAGCCAAATGTTTTTGCAATTTGTAGTTTCTGCTCCTGATTGGGATATATCCTGTATTTATATGCTTTTAACATGTACTATCACCGCCTTTGTATCTATCCTGAATTCTCTATGCACCAAGCCGCCACTTTTTGCTACCTTAACCCACCGTCTAAAGCCAGTGGGATTGCGGTAGCCTTATTTCAAAAGAGATAGCAGTCTCTCTAACATAATATTCATATATTTTTAAAATGTCTTTGGCATCATTTTCAGAAGCTGTTCTAATTTTAATTTCACTCATATGAGAATATGAGATATCCCTTTAGATTTTAGTTTACTATTTCTATTTCCAATGAACCTTTTCTTTTACTCATTCCTTTTCAAGCAGGAAGCTCATTAGCTTTAGATAATGAGTAGTTCTCAATATCAACTATTAGCTTCAAACAAGGATTTCCGATGATTATCCTTAATATAGCAAATTAATTTTAAATATTATGAAGAGAAAAATAATTGGAAAGTTTAGCAAACTCCTCTAAAGACAGCTTTTCCCCACGGACAGCAGCAGGCAGCCCCAAACTTTCTATAGCTGTTGCTATGAATTCTTTGGAAAAGGGAATCTCTGAAGAGTTATTTAGGCTGTTCTGCAATGTCTTGCGTCTTTGGTTAAAAGAAGCCCGAATAAGGGCAAACATCAGTCGAGGCTCAGAGACTTCTACTGGAGGTGTCTGATGTCTGGTTAGACAGATAACTGCTGACCCTACGTTTGGACGTGGAATAAAACAGTTAGGTGGAACATTTGCCGCAATATAGGGTTTGGCATAATATTGCACTGCCAAAGAGAGGGCCCCATAATCCTTAGTTCCTGGTTTTGCCTGCATGCGGTCCGCTACCTCCTTTTGAACCATAACCGTAAGATTATCAATTGGAACCTGATTTTCAAACAGTTCCATAATGATAGGAGTAGTAATATAGTAAGGAAGATTTGCTGCCACCTTAATAGGATTTCCCTGATTGTACTTATCTACCAGCTCTTGAATATCTGTCTTTAAAATATCTTTGTTGATAATAGTAATATTATCATATCCTTTTAAGGTTTCCTCCAAAATAGGAATCAAATTTTTGTCAATCTCCACTGCCACCACATGGCGAGCCTGCTCTGCCAGATATTGAGTCATTGTTCCAATTCCTGGACCTATTTCTAAAACACAGTCCTCTTTTGTGATTCCAGAAGCCTTGATAATTTTATCTAAAACATGGGAGTCAATAAGAAAATTCTGTCCAAACTTTTTCTGAAAGGCAAACTGGTATTTTTGGATAATTTGAATAGTATTTTGAGGGTTGCTTAGCTTCTTCCCTTGGATTTGTTCCATAAATATAAATTTCCTTTCTCAACAAAATTTTCAATTGTCATTATCCTGCTGTATCTTCCATTCATTTGATACGATACAAATCTTTTGCATTTTTGTAAGTTATCTCTATAATCTTTTCTTCAGAAATCCCTTTTATCTCACTGACAGCTTTGACCACATAGGGCAAATTTAAGGAGGAGTTTCTTGTTCCACGAAAAGGCTCTGGAGAAAGATAGGGGCAATCTGTCTCCAGAACCATCTTGTCCATAGGCATATATTCAACGACCTCTTTTAATTTTTTTGCATTCTTAAATGTCACAACACCACCAATTCCAAGATAGAAACCCATAGATAGATACTCTCTAGCCAAATCTTTGCCATAAGAAAAACAGTGAATCACACCGCCAATCTCATCAGATTTCTGGCTTTTCATAATATCTAGGGTATCTTTAGCTGCATCTCGACTATGAATAATTACAGGAAGTCCTACCTCCCTGGCCAGATTTAATTGGCGGATAAACCAGTGCTTCTGAGTTTCTCTATCAGGCTCATTCCAATAATAATCTAAGCCAATTTCGCCAATAGCCACTACCTTTGGATGTCTAGCCACTTCTTTTAGCCAATTTAATAAATTCTCATTTAATTCCCCTGTCTCATTAGGGTGAACCCCTACTGCTCCATAAAAAAATGGATAGTTTTCTATAAGCTTTAGAGTATTTTTCGTGGTCTGAATACTGGCACCTATGTTGACTACAGCTTCAATGCCTTGAGTGGGAAGACTAGGAAGAAGAGAAATTCTGTCTTTGTCAAAGGCTTCGTCATCATAGTGAGCATGAGTATCAAATATCATGATATAAGGTTCTCCTTTTGAGGTTGGCTGTTCATAGCAATATTTTCTATCCCAATCCTGCTCGGATTATCACCAACACTAGCAAATGCACTGGATAAAATAAATAGAAAAACCATTTAAGATTTTTCTTTCCTCTAGTACCATTGTACAGCCGAATTGGAATAAAAGCCAGGGGAGCTGTCACCTCCCATAGCAATGCAATGCTTCCTATGATTGTCTGCATCCAGATTTGATTGCGACACAGATACAATAGAACAATAAAAAATACACCAAATGCATCATAGTCAGTTCGCAGCAGATGTGCAGCTCCGCAACAGGCCACAATCACTACAGCCTGTTTCCATAAGCATGGACTTTCTGTAATAAAATCAATTTCTCCAGATTCCTTTCTTCCTCCACTTCCATCATATCTTTGTATCCCTGCTATGGCAAGAAGTCCTAAAAACAGAGTAAAATATACATTTTGGTATTGGATATAAAACCAAGTATTAAATGCCGCTAAATCAAAAGGAATCTCTGAGATAAAGGCAAATACTAACAGCCGCCAAGCATATTTTCTGACATCTCTGGTATGAAGAAAGCCCTCTACAATCAAAAAACAAAAGATGGGAAATGCAAACCGCCCTATATACCTCATTGCCATGTCAATATTCCACCACATAGTCAGAGATTTAGAAGAATTGATGGCTTGAAAGTCAAAATGAAAGGGTCCATTTAAAATATTGTTTTCAATTAAAACCACAGCGGCATGGTCTATAAACATGGTGACAATGGCAATCATTTTTAAGGCATTGCCGCTGAGGTATTTTTCAGATTGACTTAACAAATTTCAGCTCCTGATGGCATA
>DEPC01000024.1:0-5287 GCA_002358555.1 Hungatella sp. UBA3402
GACTTTGACGGCGACCAGATGGCTGTGCATCTTCCTCTGTCCGTAGAGGCGCAGGCCGAATGTCGATTCCTGCTTTTGTCACCGAACAATTTGTTAAAGCCTTCTGATGGAGGCCCTGTAGCTGTGCCATCTCAAGATATGGTGCTTGGAATCTACTATCTGACCCAGGAACGGCCTAGAGCCAAGGGAGAGGGCATGTGCTTTAAGAGTCCCAATGAGGCGATTTTGGCATATGAAAATGGCGCTGTAACCCTACATTCTAAGGTAAAGGTAAGGGTACAGAAAAAGACAGCAGATGGCAAGATAAAAAGTGGTATCATTGAATCCACAGTTGGAAGATTTATTTTTAATGAGATTATTCCACAGGATTTAGGATTTGTAGATAGAAGTATTCCAGGAAACGAACTTCTCTTGGAGGTTGATTTCCATGTAGGGAAAAAACAGTGCAAGCAGATTTTGGAAAAAGTTATCAATGTCCATGGTGCAACCCAGACAGCCGTGACATTAGATGATATTAAGTCCATTGGATACAAATATTCTACCAGGGCTGCAATGACAGTATCCATCTCTGATATGACAGTTCCACCCAGCAAACCTCAGTTGATTGCAGATGCCCAAGCTACTGTAGACCGGATTGCAAAGAACTTCCGTCGTGGACTTATCACAGAAGAGGAACGCTATAAAGAGGTTATCGAGACCTGGAAAAATACGGACGACCAGTTGACCCATGACCTGCTGACAGGTCTTGATAAATATAACAATATTTTTATGATGGCAGATTCTGGTGCCCGTGGTTCTGATAAACAGATTAAACAGTTGGCAGGAATGCGTGGATTGATGGCTGATACCACAGGACATACCATTGAACTTCCGATTAAGTCTAATTTCCGTGAAGGGTTAGATGTATTGGAGTATTTTATTTCTGCTCATGGTGCAAGAAAGGGATTATCTGATACTGCACTGCGTACTGCTGACTCTGGTTACTTGACCAGGCGTCTTGTAGATGTGTCTCAGGATGTCATTATCCGTGAGGTGGATTGCTGTGAAGGCAAAGAGATTCCTTATATGGAAATTAAAGCCTTTATGGATGGTCAAGAGAGTATTGAGAGTTTGGAAGAAAGATTGACAGGAAGATATATTGCTGAGACGATTACTGACCCAGATACAGGAGAAGTAGTGGTAAAGGCAAACCATATGTGTACACCAAAGCGAGCAAAAGGTGTTATTGAGGTTCTTCGCAAGCTGGGACGGGAAAGTGTTAAGATTCGTACTGTCTTAAGCTGTAAATCTCATATTGGGGTCTGTGCAAAATGTTATGGCTCCAATATGGCCACAGGCCAGGCAGTTCAGGTGGGAGAGGCAGTTGGTATTATTGCAGCTCAATCGATTGGAGAACCAGGTACTCAGCTTACCATGCGTACCTTCCATACAGGCGGTGTTGCAGGCGGGGATATCACCCAAGGTCTTCCTCGTGTAGAGGAGCTGTTTGAAGCCCGTAAACCAAAAGGACTTGCTATTATTACAGAATTTGGTGGAGTTGTTACCATCAAAGATACCAAGAAAAAACGAGAGATTGTTGTGACGGATACTTCTAATGGCAATTCCAAAACCTATCTCATTCCTTATGGCTCTCGAATCAAGGTTCAGGATGGGCAGATACTGGAAGCTGGAGATGAACTGACAGAAGGAAGTGTGAATCCTCATGATATCTTAAAAATCAAAGGGGTTCGGGCAGTTCAGGATTATATGATTCAGGAGGTTCAGAGAGTTTACCGTCTGCAGGGCGTGGAAATCAATGATAAACACATTGAGGTAATTGTGCGCCAGATGTTAAAGAAGGTAAAAGTTGAGGAAAGCGGCGACAGTGATGTACTTCCAGGCGTATCTATGAATGTTCTGGATTATAATGATATGAATGAAAAGCTGTTGGCAGAAGGCAAAGAACCAGCAGAAGGCAAACAGGTGATGCTGGGAATTACCAAGGCATCCTTAGCTACGGATTCCTTCCTATCTGCAGCCTCCTTCCAGGAGACTACAAAGGTTCTGACAGAGGCAGCCATTAACGGCAAGGTAGACCATCTTATCGGCCTAAAAGAGAATGTGTTGATTGGAAAGTTGATTCCAGCTGGCACTGGTATGAAGAGATATCGTTCTGTAAAATTGAGTAGTGATGTTGATATGGATGATGAGCTTGTCCTTGAAGAAGACGAAGAAATCATTTTACCAGCAGAAGATGACATTATGGAGGCAGAAGAAGTTCTCGAATTAGATGATGGCAGCGAAGAGATATAGAAAAGAACATTTTTAAGAGTTGAGTGAAGGAAATACCCTTAGAGCTAAAAATTGGCTTTAAGGGTATTTTTGATGGAAAAGTTTATAAAATGTTATTATCTGTTTTAGGACAATAGTTGTTTTTAAACATGAAAATGAGAATTATTATCAAAATATTGACATAAGTTTTATTTAGAAGTATAATAAAATACGAAAAATACTATCATATTAACTTTACTTGTTATGATAATAAAAGGTTATAAGAAGAAGTAATACACAGGAAGATTTTATCCATTGTCCTGCAGTTTGGGGGAGAAACTCAATATTTATACAGTTTTCAGAGTTTCGCAATCATTTATAGTTAGAAAAAATAAGAGAAAAGGAGTATTTATGGCGGATATTATGATTGTGGCTATCATTGCCATAGCTTTAATTGGGATTTTTTTCAAACAGGCAAAAGAACATAGGTCAGGAAAAAGAGGTTGTGGCTGTAGTGGTTGTGGAGGGTGTTTGTCCCAAGAAAACTGCCACAGGTTTTCTACTGACGCAAGGCAGAAAAAGGAATATATATAGAAAAGGAATTTCCGAAAACCTGTGGTAAAATGAGTAAGAAAAAGTATATATAAAAGAGACAAGTTCTGGATTTCTGGAAAACTTATTTTAGCAAGAAGAAGCACAATTTCTCCCTTCATCGATACAGGAGGGAGACTTTTTGTTGGCTGAGATTAGAAGGAGGTCTTCCAGGATATTCCAGAAGTTATCAACATTTATTTTAGTTGACGGCACTCTAGTTCAAAGAGATTTCCATTTTCAACTGCTATTAAAAATGTATTTTTTCGGTCATTCGCTTCGATATCATTGATGTCAATTTCATTTGTCTCATTAAGTAGGTCAAAAAGCTTATCTTTAAAGTAATTTAATGGCTCCATCCTTCACCTCCATAATAAAATCCATTTGCATTGCAATATTTTTAAGATTATCAAAAACAATATAGCAAGTAAGCGCTAAAAAAGCAAGAAAAACAGGTTGGCATTTATCGACAAAAAATGACAAAATATTGCTTTTAGCAGGTAGTAAGAGGTAGAAAATAAGTTATTATTACAGAGAATATTTGAAGTTTAGGCCTATAAAATTATTAATTTTAGTAGAATCTGTTTTACTACTTCTGGCAGTTTGAATGGAATATAGCAAGACATTCTTTTAAGTCTTAGTTGTTCATTGTAGTAGGGAATATAATAAATGTTTATAAAGAAATTTTATTGACAATAGAAAGCAGGCTTTTATGGAGAAAAGGAGAGAACAATATAGACATTATTTATATATATGATATAATTTTTTAAAGTTTTTTGTCGATATAGAATAAAATTATAAAGCATAAATAAAAGGTCAATTTAATTTTACAATTTAGTGTGCATTGGAAAGGAATAGCGAAAATTATGAATATCTCTCCCTCTATATTAGAAAGCCATTCCAAATCATCTTCAAAAGTAAGTAGAACACTAACAGATTCTGCAAATGGACTTTTGTCTGATGGGTTTGGTAAGACCATGGATAGACAATTACATTTATTAAACCATACACAGAACAATAGTTTATCATTAACGGAAGAAACTCCTTGTGTTAGTCCGTCTGAAAACTCGAAAAGTAAGAAAACAACAGTATTTACAAAGGAACAATTAGAATATTTAAAGTCAATGAAAGATTTTTCTGGTACTGATGGTCAACCTATAAACTGGGAAGCTGACGGAAGCTTATCATTGACCAAAGACCAGGCAGAGTATCTAACATCCAAATACGATTTTTTAGATATGAGCAAGCAAGATTACTATAATTTTTTATCTGAACTTACACATATGAATATTATATCAGCAGAAGATATGGTTTCACAATATGTAAAACCAATTCCTCCTGGAGTGATTGTCACATCAGGGGTTATTTCTTCCTCTGTAAGAGGAGCTTTTAGAGGTATGGGAAGCTCTGGAAATATAGTAGAAAATTTATTTGAATATAAGGGAAATTTAGCTTCCATGTTAAAGTGGCTAGTTAAGAATCAATCTCAGATGAATAGTAGCCAATTCTTTTTCTTAAAAGATTATTGGGAAAGGGAATCTGCTCGATGTGAAAAGTTTAAATCTATTTTTAAAATGTTAGAATGTATTTGAAAATATATTTCTAGCATTTGTCTGACTTATTTTATACAAGATTTCTACCAAATTCAGTGTATGTAGTTTATTATATTTCTTTTACCGTATTGTCATAAAAGCCGCCTATAGTGTTTGATAAATTGTGGCATATATCTGCCAGAAGGCAAGTTTTAGAGATTTTCTAGTACTCCAGCGATAAAGATAAAAGGATAAGTCTATATAAAGTAGGATATAAAAGTTTCACTATAAAGCTTGACAGCTTTCTAACATCAAAAAGAGTCTCTTAATAGAATATATTGATAAAAGAGACTCTTTGTAACACATAATTTCTATTATCAAATTCCCAAATTATAAATTTTCCATTTTTTCCTTGACAAGTTTTTAGAATTTGTTATAATAAAAAAGCGTGCAAAAACACGTAATGTTTTTGTGCGCAAAAACAAGCTGACCAACAGCAACCACAGACAATATCACAGGAGGTGAAAAGAATGCCAACATTTAACCAGTTAGTTAGAAAAGGAAGACAGACATCTGTTAAGAAGTCTACTGCACCAGCTCTCCAGAGAGGCTATAATTCCTTACAGAAGCGTGCAACCAATACTTCTTCTCCGCAGAAAAGAGGCGTATGTACTGCTGTTAAGACCGCAACACCTAAGAAGCCAAACTCTGCTTTAAGAAAGATTGCAAGAGTACGTCTTTCCAATGGCATTGAGGTGACAAGCTATATTCCAGGTGAAGGACATAACCTTCAAGAGCATAGTGTTGTTTTAATCCGCGGCGGAAGAGTAAAAGACCTGCCAGGTACCAGATATCATATTGTAAGAGGTACTTTGGATACAGCAGGTGTTGCCAACAGAAAGCAGGCTCGTTCC
>DEPC01000024.1:5607-5786 GCA_002358555.1 Hungatella sp. UBA3402
AAAGCAGGCTCGTTCCAAGTACGGCGCTAAAAGGCCCAAAGAAAAGAAATAATTAAATTGTACCACAAACAGCAGTAAAATGTTTATCAATGCCAGATTCGTGATATTGAACCTGTTGGTTGCAGGAAATAGATACCTATTGAATGGGTATAGAATACTGGGCATGACACATTTTATGG
>DEPC01000243.1 GCA_002358555.1 Hungatella sp. UBA3402
AAAATCTTCCTTGAATCCCGTGACACAAGAAGTTACAATATTACCAGGGAATATAACAAGAGAACATATACGAATCCAAGTAGAGCCGGATGTGTGGATGCCTATGTATCTGCTGATTCCAGCAGATGCAGGTTCCCATACTCGGCTATTTTTATGTCCGCCAGGCCACAATGGTGCTGGAAAATATACGGTTGCAGGAGTTCGTGGATATTCAGCGATTGAGGAAAAAATTTTGCAATATCATTATGATTATGGACTGCAGCTCGCACAATTAGGATATGTAGCCCTTTGTCCAGATTGCCGTGGATTTGGGGAGCGCCGAGAGGATCTAGCAGATACCAAAGACTCTATAACTGCTCTAAAAGGAGATTGTCAGATATTGGCTCATATGGGAGAACCTTTGGGGATTCCAGTAGCAGGGATGTTAGCATGGGACTTAATGAGAGCTATTGATTACTTAGAAGAACGAAGAGAATGGGATATTGACCATATAAGCTGTTTAGGATTTTCTGGTGGTGGAATGCAGACTATGTGGGTTTCTTCTTTAGATGACCGAGTAACCTTGACTGTTATCAGTGGATATCTGTATGGATTTCGAGACTCCCTTTTGATTATGAATAGAAATTGCTCCTGTAATTATGTGCCTCATCTGTGGGAGCATTTCGATATGGGAGATATTGCAAGTTTGATAGCGCCCAGACCTCTTCTTATTCAGTCATGTATCAATGACCGATTAAATGGCCCACGGGGAATTGCCAATGTAAAAGAACAGGTGGAAATTGTAAGGCAGGCCTATAAACTTTATGATGCAGAAAATTGCTTTTTCCATGAAATATGTGAAGGCAGCCACCAGTGGCATGAGGAACATATAAAAGAATATTTGGATAAGTTGACCAATACAAAATAGGTTGTTATTTCGTTAAACTTTAGTGATTTGTCAGGATATAAATGGCCTTGACAACAGAAGTGGAAGCGAAAATAGGATAAATAGGAGATTTTTTCATGGACAAATTACAGATGTACGAGGAAATTTTGAATCGTATAGAGCAACCACTCATTCCGCCAAACCAATATTCTGTTCTAGAATTTGGAGCAATTTTGAACAGTACAGAAGTTCAGACAGAATATTTTCAGAAAGCGATAGATACTGTCAGCAAAAAGGGTGGAGGTCGAGTGACAGTTCCAGCAGGGCGTTTTTGTACTGGTGCATTGCATCTAAAGAGTGGAGTGGAGCTTCATCTGGAAAGCGAAGATACGATACTTGCTTTTGTAAATGAGGATATAGAATGTCATTATCCAGTTGTTTTTTGTCACTGGGAGGCAAGTCCCTGCTATAATTTTAGTCCTCTTATTTATGCTTGTGATGTTCATGATATTGCAGTGACAGGAAAAGGCATTTTAGATGGAGGTGCTGATAAAGATCATTGGTGGAACTGGCATCATCAGGTGGAAAATGCATGGTCCTCTAACAAGAAGGATTTACAGTTAGAAGACCGCAAGGCTCTGCGAAAGATGAATGAAGATGGAATTCCTGTTACAGAGCGAAGATTTGGACCAAAGCATTTTCTGCGGCCTAATTTTATACAGTTTATTCGGTGTACCAGAGTATTATTGCAGGGAATAACCTTAAAAAATAGCCCTATGTGGCAGCTAAATCCTGTGATGTGCCAAAGTCTAACCATAGATGGAGTAACTCTTTCCAGCCATGGGGCAAACAACGATGGATGTGACCCAGAAAGCTGCAGCGGTGTACAGATTATCAATTGTAGATTTGATACAGGTGACGACTGCATCAGTTTAAAATCTGGCCGCGACAGAGATGGTCGGGAAGCTGGTATGCCATGTGAATATGTACTTATTGAAAATAATGAGTTTGCCGATGGGCATGGAGGAGTGGCATTAGGCAGTGAGATGAGTGGTGGCATCCGCTATGTATTGGCATGGAAGAACTGTTTTAGCAGTCCCAATTTGACTTATGCTTTGCGACTAAAAACCAATGCAAAACGGGGCGGCAGGGTTGAAAATATTATCCTGGCAGACAGTGTGATGGACCATGTTCATGGGGCAGCAATCCATGGAACTATGCTCTATGAAGATGGAAGAAATGGCAATGATTTGCCTATTTTTAGAAATATTACCATCGAAAATATTACAGCCCATGGAGGAGATTATGGAATTTTTCTGGAAGCATTTGAGGAAGTTCCTATCACGGGATTAATTTTGAGAAATATTGTTATAGATGGAGCAGCCAGGACTATGCGCAGTATGAACTGGAAAGAGCCTGTTGTGGAAGATGTAGTAATCAATGGTCAGAGATTTCCTCGTCCTGGAAAAGTGCGTATCTTGGGAATTCCAGAAGAAGGAAGACAAGTGAGGGCATCTGCAGAATTTAGCGGTGGACATGGTGATTGTTGCTTTATTTGGGAGATATCCAGGGACGGAGAATATTGGAAAGCATGTGGGGCAGGAGAATCTTTCACAGTAACAGAGCCTTGTGGATTTATTCGAGTAACTGCCTGTGACCAAGATAGAAATATAGAGAGAAGCCGAACTTACATAATTCTTTCTCAAAAAATGCAAGAAGAAACCATAAACCACGAGCAAAGGCGTTTAGCTTGTCGAAACATGTTAGAAATTGATGATAAAACCGCAGATGAGATGCCAATTACCAGAAAAAAATTGGCTCAGATGTTGATTCCATTGACTGATTTTAATCTAGAGGCAATGAAAAAAAGTCAAATGGTATCTGACACAGAGTATCTGCATATTGTTGTGGACAATGGCTTCCTTGCTAAAAGCAAAGATGGGGATTATCTGCCAGATGGCTATCTGACCCGTCAGGAGATGGCCACAGTAGCTATGCAGGCATGTGGAGTGAATTATCGCAATGCTTCTAGCACTATGCCAGTCTGTATGGATGCAGATAAAGTTAGCAATAACTATGGCACAAATGTAGCTAGGGCTTTATATTTTGGCTTTATGGAGCTGGATAAAAATGGTTTTTTTGGTCCAATGGAGACAGTAACTATGGCAGAGGCAGTAACTATTTTGAATCGGGTTGCTGATTTTGCAGGAATTTAACATCATCAAGGAAGATTCAACCAATATTTGAGTTGTATAATTGGAGAACAAATAAGAGAAAGGGGAAGTTT
>DEPC01000176.1 GCA_002358555.1 Hungatella sp. UBA3402
ATCATCTATTTGGATGATTTTGCAACACCCTCTCTCTATGTCTACTAAAAAATCCGGCAGCTTCTCCTACATAATCCAAGCGAAGAATCAGGTGACAATTCCTAAAGGCTGAGGTGATATAGGAATACAGACAAGTCATAATCAGACAGCATTCCATTTATACAGGGTGCTCGCATCCATACATTTGGCGGCTTTTTCCAAATCATTATCAATACGGAAAAATGCAGCTTTTACCATACAATAAGAAAATGGCGGCTTCATTACTGTATATCCTACCAGCATCAAAAGGCTGTAAGCTCATAATTGCATGAATAAACATGGCTTTAGAACCTTAATGGCTTTCTATTATTTTATTATAAATAGAATCTGTCTGTATGTCCATATTATAAAAATGATTTAAAATAATATTTTGTCTAACACAATAAGGTTGCCAAAAATATCTAAATGCTATATGATTAATATGCTATTTAAGTACTGTCTTTCCAATGATTTTAAACTTAACTTTTTACTATTAAGGAAAGCAGTCTTCAAAGAAAGGATAAATAAAACTTATGGTACAAAAATTTTTAAAAGATAAGAAGCACTTGCTGTTGGCACTTACAGCAGTAGCAGCGGTTGTTACAGGACTTTTGTTGTGTTATTATCATTTCCGCCCTCAAGCCTCTGTAGGAAACAAGGAAATTTTGGTAGATATAGTATATGAGGATGGCTCTAAAGAATCGTTTTCCATACAGACAGATGCTCTATACTTAGAGCAAGCATTGGAAACTACACAGGGATTAGAGGTAGAAGGCAGTCGCTCAGAACAATTTGGGTTGATGATTGAGACAATCAATGGTGTTACGGCTATTTATGACAAAGACCACGCTTACTGGTCAATCGAATTGAATGGGAGCCCCTGTAATTATGGAGTAAGTCAACAACCCATTCAAGACAACGAACATTATCAATTTATATATACCATGGTAGATAGATGATGGAGCAAACAAAAGAGATTGTAATAGATGGATTTCTGGCTGCTGTTCTATTTGCATTACAGATAGCTCTAATTCACTTTCCCAATATTGAGATGGTTTCTCTTATGGTAATCTTATATACTTTGGTGTTTGGAAAACGGGTATTGCGGATTTTGACTGTCTTTATCATTCTAGAAGGAATGTTTCATGGGTTTGGGATTTGGTGGATTTCCTATATTTATGTCTGGCCTATCTTAGCAGGGCTTACAGGGCTATTGAAAAAACATCATGCTCCAGATTGGGGGTATGGGATTTTGTCATGTCTTTTTGGCTTTAGTTTTGGACTTTTATGTTCTCTTCCATACATTGCTGGAGGGCTAGGAGCTGTATTTGCCTGGTGGATATCAGGGATTCCTTTTGATATTGTTCATGGTATCAGCAATTTGGTTATTGGATTGGTGCTGTTTCAGCCACTTAAAAGAATTTTAATATTGTGTAAAAAAGGAGGAGGAACACGACCAACATCATTTAATTGAAGTATTATTGATGGAAAAAGCGTTTTATTAATAGAAAATATTATTCTGAAGGACTTCTTGGTAATATAGTTAAAAGGAATTAAAAAATGAATGCAACTATGAAAATCATGATTATCGAAGATGAGGAAGCTCTTGCAAGGGAAATCAGTTCTTTTCTCACTCGTTGGGGATATGATACAGAAATAGCCAAACAGTTTGACCGAATATTGGAGGAATTTTGCCAGTACTGTCCTCAACTGGTTCTTATGGACATTAATCTTCCATACTATGATGGATTCTACTGGTGTAGTCGGATTCGACAGATATCTGATGTGCCAATTTTATATATCAGCAGTCGAGGAGATGATAGAGATAAGATTATGGCTATGGCTCAGGGAGGTGACGACTATGTGGAAAAGCCTTTTCGATTAGAGCTATTAAAGGCCAAGATTCAGGCAATTTTAAGAAGGACTTATGAATACAAGGTCAAAGACCAAGTTTTCCTGGGAAGCAATCTTCATTTTAGCTGGGAGCAGCAGGCTTTATACTTTGAAGACAAGGAAATTATTTTGACAAAATCTGAACGACGAGTGGTGACAAAGTTGATAGAAAATCGGCCTGATGTGGTGACAAGAGAAGAGTTGATGACAGCATTGTGGGAGACTGATGAATATGTGTCAGACGGAACCTTGACTACTCTGATATGTAGGTTGAGAAATAAGCTGAAATCTATATGTGGTCAAGAACTTATCAGCACTAAGAAAGGGCAGGGATATTATCTGATATGAAATATTTAAAACAGAGATGGAAGCAACTACTTCCCTGCTTTGTAGTATTTTTCGCCTTTAATCTTTATTTTTTCTTTTTTATACAAAATGGTGATGTGGGGTATCTGGGATATCTAGATATCCTTCTTTTAATGCCAGGATTGCTGCTAGTTGGATTTGACCTTCACCTCTCGAGAAAAAAAGAACAAGAAAAGGAACATCTTATGGAACAGAAGGATCTGATATGCCGTACTATAAGCTGGTTTGAAAATCAGGATATTGCAGAACATGATGTACAGATTCTGGAAGAACAGACCAATATCCAGTTTCAGGAGAATTGTGAACTTCAAGATTATGTGGCAAAATGGTGTCATGAATTGAAACTTCCATTGTCAGCCTCCCTTCTCATCAATGAAAAAATCTCGGATAACGAATTAAAAATGTCTATGAGAGAGCAGTTGGAAAAAATGAGTCTTCAAATTAATTCCTTGCTTCTTGGATGCAAACTCCAAAGCCCACTATTTGACCTGCAAATCAAACAGGTATCGCTGCCTGAATGTGTAAAAGCTTCTATTCACAATAATCAATTTTTTCTAATTCAAAAAGGGTTCTGTCTTGATGTGAAGGTAGAGTCCGTAACTGTCTATACTGATTCAGCATGGTTGGTATATATCTTAGACCAACTACTTAACAATGCCTTAAAATATGGCCAAAGAGGCTCCAATATTCCTTCTCTGCATTTATGGACAGCACAAGAGGCACAAACCGTAAAGCTTTTTGTAGAAGACCATGGAGAGGGAATGAAAGACAGCGATATCCGAAGAATTTTTGAAAAGGGGTTCACTGGAAGCAATTATCATAATGGAAAATATAAATCCACTGGGATGGGACTTTATATGGTTTCTAAAATCATAGACAGACTTGGACATGAAATTCAAGTTGAAAGTGAGTATCAAAGCTATACCCGATTCTGCATTATTTTTCATAAAAATCCTTACTTCCTACAATCATAAATGTAATATTGCCTTTGTTTTTGTAATGTAGATGTAAGGATTTTTACTGTCAGTTGTTCTAAACTATCCATATAAGCTAAGAGCCAGATATATTCTGGCAGGAAGTCCAACTGTACCAATATATACACTTATAAATCTGGGCAGCAAGAACTTCCAAAGCCATCAAACACAATAAGGAGCAGCTGAAATGAATGAAACTATGGAAATTCAAAAATCAGACGGCAATGTAATCAATCTTCCTTTGGGTAAAAAGACATCCAAAAAATCACCTTCTCCAACTGCCAAAATCGACATTCCCATTTCCCCACGTCATAAAGTAGCAGAAGTCAAACATTTGATAAAAACTTATGGCGCGAAAGGATTTCAGGCAAAAGTTCTCAAAGGCATTGACCTGACTATTTACAAACACGATTTTGTTGCCATTATGGGGCCTTCTGGTTCTGGCAAGACTACATTGCTCAATATTCTTTCCACTATTGACAAACCTACTCAGGGAATTGTAATCCTAGATGGTCAGGATATCGCCAAAGCTTCTAACAAAGAATTATCCAGACTTAGACGAGACAAAATCGGCTTTATCTTTCAGGATTACAATTTGCTGGATACCATGACTCTTCAGGACAATATTGCCCTGCCGTTATCCTTAAACGGGACTTCGGGAAGAGTATGTATCCAAAAAGCCCAAGAAACAGCAGCCTTGTTCGGCTTAAAAGACCATCTGAAAAAATATCCCTACCAACTATCCGGCGGACAGAAACAGAGAGGAGCCTGCTGCCGAGCATTAATTACAAATCCAGAAATTATTTTTGCCGATGAACCGACCGGAGCCCTTGATTCCAAGGCGGGCAGAGAACTTCTGGAATGCTTGAAAATGGTCAATGACAGCGGTCAGGCGACAATTTTGATGGTTACTCATGACCCTTTTTGCGCCTCCATATTGTAATAACAG
>DEPC01000087.1:0-179 GCA_002358555.1 Hungatella sp. UBA3402
ACAAACTGAAAACGGATTATGAAACGAACTAACAGTCGATTGTATCTAATTCAACCAACAGTTGATTCGGCGATTATCCGCTATTTCCCCTTGTTTATCTGTGGATTGGATTTTTATCGCAACAGTTCACCCACAAACTGTGATTCGTTGTTCTGTTGTTTAGCTCTGTGTTCTCGCTT
>DEPC01000087.1:497-2965 GCA_002358555.1 Hungatella sp. UBA3402
TTTAGCTCTGTGTTCTCGCTTCAAGCCCTTCAATAATCGTTACTTGTAAATCCTTTACTTCAATCAATGTTTCCCGTTTGCA
The DNA here is from genome assembly GCA_002358555.1 of Hungatella sp. UBA3402. Taxonomy (GTDB): domain Bacteria; phylum Bacillota; class Clostridia; order Lachnospirales; family Lachnospiraceae; genus UBA3402. The sequence goes on from DEPC01000087.1 coordinate 580, forward strand.
CTTGGGACAGTAGAGAGGATAGTTTTTCAAAACCGTATCCTCTCTGATTTTGACACTAGTTTTATTTCCGCAAACAGGACATAAAATCCATTCTGATTCTCGTTTCATAAGCACTTCAATATAAATTTTTCAAGCATTGGATTAAGTTGCTTGGCATTACGCATTGGAAAGCCGTGATTTGCTCCTTGTAATGTCATTGTCTGACAGCTTGGATTTTGAGCAAGTAATGTAAGAGAAGTTTTCATATCTCTGACTTCCTTACTCCCACAAATCGCCAACATAGGTATCGTTACTGCTTGATATTCAGGTAACTTTGATAAATCTAATGTATTGGAAAAGAATGAGTCATACACCTGCGGAGTAATCTGTTTTGAATATTCTGCCATATTATCGGCTTGTTTTTTTGTGTAATTCCAATATTTCCCTTGAAATTGCACTAACCATCTCCAATGTAGCATTTTTGCGGATAAACCTGCAAGAGAACAGTACATCCGAATTGTATTCGGCTTGGGATTTACCCATGCGCTTAAAAATACGGCAAAGTCAAATAATTCGGGCTGCTTGCTGACAAGCATTATTGCAATCTGACCTCCAAGCGAATGACCGATTACGCCGATCCGTTTTTTATGTAGGGTTTTAATGAGCGCAAAGAGTTCCTCTACGGTCTTTTCTGGCTCATAAATCTCAGTAGCCGCCTTTCCTGCACCTGCTAAGTGAGGTACAATAAGATGGTATTTATCAGAAAAGCAATACTGCCTACAAAATGTATCAAGCGCACCCGCCCCATGCAGAAGCATGATAGTCGGATTTTCCTTGCTTCCATATTCATCATAATACAGCATAATTTTTCCTTTCTTTGTGAACAGTTTCAATAATAAATTTTTCTATTTCCTTGTTTACTTGCTCTGGATTATCTCCATTGGCAAAATGCTTTGCCTGTTTTATAAAATGCAAAGGATAACCTGTTTGCTTTGCCCATTCTTTGCAATATGCCTTAACCTTGCCTGTGCTGTCTTTCTCACCCACCAATATCAATATGGGGAACGAAAAATTAACATCTTTATTTTCTACAATAAAATATTCATATGCAATCCGCATTTGCTGGATAATTTCTGCTTTAGACAGCGGCTTTAACATAGACAACATTTTTTGATAGGAATAGCGGCTCTCTGATACTGACAATGCCATGCTCTTTCGTAAAAGATTTGTTGTAAAGCATTTTGCCATAGGAACAACCTGCTTCAGCCACCACAAGTCTGATTTTGAGTAATATTTAAGTCCCAATGGCGTTGTATCTAACGCCACAAATCCTTTTACCATATCAGGATACAAAGCAGCAAAATGTTGACTTGGATAGCCGCCCATAGACATACCCACTAAAAATGTTTTTTGAATGTTCTCTTTCTGCAATATGCTATGTAATATTTCTGCTGTATCTTGATAAGTGAATTTCTGATATGGTTTCGACAATCCATGCATAGGAACATCCCATAAGATGATTGTGTAATTATCTGAAAAGTAGGGTATCTGCTTTTCAAACATAGTATGGTCTGCGGTTACTCCATGCGTAAAAACAATACAGTCTGATACATTGTCATTTCTGGCAATCCAATAATGTACAGTTCCGCCTTGTGACAAAATTGTTTTATGCTGCATTTTGTTCACACCTCCTGCGTATAAACCTTTTTCCAAAAATCAATTAAAATAATAATTTCTTTCTCAATTTCATCTGGTATAATACAATTTAAACGATATTTTTTCAGCATATATCCATCGACAGCGTAAAAGATTTCAGCATACATTGTTTTTATATCAATATCTTTCCGAAATTTTGATATATCTATTTTCTCAAACACTATCATTTCACTTGCCTTGCTAACATCATTAAAGTTTTCTTGAATGGACTTGTGTATTTCTGGAGCCGTTTCATAATATGCTCTTAGCGAAAAAGCATATAAATGCGGATAATCACGCATAAGCGAACACTTTGATAATAGGCTTCTTTTCAGCATTTCAAAAAAGTCATCTGTTTCCAAAGTTTTGTATTCTGTAACCGCTTTCCTTGTCATCTCAATAGCGTTCATCCACAGGTACATATATAATTCCTTTTTGTTTGTAAAATAGTGAAAAAGCAATGCTTTTGAAATACCGCTCTCGTCTGCAATTTCCGACATTGGGGCTTTTTTATAGCTGTTTTCTGAAAACACTTTGTAAGCAGCGTTTATAATACGCCGCTGTTTTTCTAATGGAAGTTTGAAAAACTTGTCATTCATATACATTCTCCTTATTGACCGCAACGGTTAATGCAAGTATATTATATATCCGTTGACCGTTTTTGAGAAGACTATTGATTGAATATTATCCTCCTTGGGAGCCACCAGTTTCC
>DEPC01000135.1:0-21766 GCA_002358555.1 Hungatella sp. UBA3402
GGTACGGTAGGTGCCAACAAGAACTCGATTAAGATTATTGGCGACAACACAGATATGTATGCTCAGGCATATTTTGATTATGATTCTAAGAAGTCCGGCGGTGTTACGATGTCTCACCTTCGCTTCGGACATAAGAAGATTAAATCCACCTACCTGATTCATCAGGCTAACTTTGTAGCATGTCACAATCCAGCATATGTACGCAAGTACAATATGGTACAGGAATTAGTTGACGGCGGAACTTTCCTGCTTAACTGTTCTTGGTCTCCAGAAGAACTCGAAACCCATCTGCCAGGACAGATGAAGAAATTCATCGCTGACCATAATATCAACCTATATACTATTGATGGTGTTAAGATTGGTATTGAGACTGGCATGGGACCAACCCGTATCAACACCATTTTACAGTCCGCATTCTTTAAGTTGACTGGAATCATTCCAGAGGAGAAAGCGATTGAACTGATGAAGGATGCTGCTCAGAAGACCTATGGTCGTAAGGGCGAAGATGTTGTTAAGAAGAACTGGGCTGCTATTGATGCAGGTGCTCAGGGTGTTGTAAAGGTAGAAGTTCCAGAAAGCTGGAAGAACTGTGCAGATGAAGGTCTTGACTATAAGGTAGTAACCGAGGGAAGAAAAGATGTTGTTGACTTTGTCAACAATGTACAGACCAAGGTTAGTGCTCAGGAAGGTAATACTCTGCCTGTATCTGCATTTGCTGATTATGTAGATGGAACAACACCTTCTGGCTCCTCCAATTATGAGAAGCGTGGTATTGCTGTCAATGTTCCTGTATGGAATCCAGATAATTGTATTCAATGTAATTTCTGTTCCTATGTATGTCCACATGCAGTTGTTCGTCCAGTTGCTTTGACCGATGATGAGGCTGCAAAGCTTCCAGAGGGAACAAAGACTCTACCACTTACAGGTATGACACAGTACAAGTTTGCAGTGACAATTTCTGCTCTTGACTGTACTGGATGTGGTTCCTGTGCAAATGTATGTCCTGGCAAGAAGGGCGAGAAGGCTCTCACCATGGATAAGTTGGCTAACCATTTAGATGAGCAGCCAGTCTTTGATTATGCTCAGACAATTCCAGAGAAAGCTGATGTAATTGAAAAATTCAAAGAAGCTACTGTAAAGGGAAGTCAGTTCAAGCAGCCTCTGTTAGAGTTCTCAGGCGCATGTGCAGGTTGTGGTGAGACTCCTTATGCGAAGCTCATTACTCAGTTGTTCGGCAATAGAATGTATATCGCCAATGCAACAGGATGTTCTTCTATCTGGGGCAACTCCTCACCATCCACTCCTTATACTGTAAATGCAAAAGGACAGGGTCCAGCATGGGATAACTCCTTGTTTGAGGATAATGCAGAGTTTGGTTTTGGTATGCTGTTAGCTCAGAATGCAATCCGTGACGAGCTGAAAGAAAAGGTTGAGAAAGTAGCTGCTGACGAGAGAGCATCCGAAGAAGTAAAAGCTGCCTGCAAAGAGTGGCTGGATACCTTTGGAATCGGCGTTCTCAATGGAAGTGCTACCGATAAGCTGGTTGCAGCTTTAGAAGGTATTGATTGTCCAACCTGCAAATATATTGTTGCTAATAAGAACTTCCTTGCTAAGAAGTCTCAGTGGATTTTCGGTGGTGACGGATGGGCTTATGATATCGGTTTTGGCGGTGTAGACCATGTACTTGCAAGCGGTAAGGATATCAATATCATGGTATTTGATACTGAGGTTTATTCTAACACAGGTGGACAGTCCTCCAAGGCTACCAAGACTGGTGCAGTTGCTCAGTTTGCTGCAGGCGGAAAAGAGACCAAGAAGAAAGACCTTGCAAGCATTGCAATGTCCTATGGCTATGTATATGTAGCTCAGATTTCTATGGGTGCAGATATGGCTCAGACTGTAAAAGCGATTGCAGAGGCAGAGGCTTATCCAGGTCCATCTCTGATTTTGGCTTATGCTCCATGTATCAATCATGGTATCAGAAAGGGTATGAGCAAAGCTCAGACTGAAGAGAAGCTGGCTGTTGAGACTGGTTACTGGAACAACTTCCGCTTCAATCCAGCTGCTGAGAAGAAGTTCACCTTAGACAGCAAGGCTCCAAAGATGGAAGGATATCAAGACTTCTTAAAGGGCGAAGTTCGTTATGCTTCCCTGGCTATGAAGAATCCTGAAAGAGCAGCAACTCTATTCGCAAGGAATGAGGCTGAGGCTAAGGAAAGATATGAGTATCTGTCCAAGCTGGTTACTCTTTATGGAAATGAATAATTGTTAGAAAAAACTAATATCTAAAAAATTTTCACAGGCTCACCAAGTCGCTAGATAGCAGCTGGTGAGCCTGTTTTTGTGCCTATGCACTATTTGCTATTCAGATGGAAATTTTATTTGAAGTATGTCGAAGCTCAGAAGGGGTATGATGGTATAGCTGCTTAAAAGAACGATTAAACAACTTCTGATTCGTAAACCCATTGGCCTCCATGATAGTCCCAATAGGAGATTCTGTATACTGTAGGTCATGGTATACATGTGAAAGACGCACTTCATTTACATAATCTAAAAAGGACATTCCCATATTTTTTTTGAAAAAGCGGCAAAAATACTCTCTGCCTAGTCCTATATGACTGGCAGCTTGAGCAAGAGAGATGGGGTCTCGAAAATGTTCTTGAACATAAGTAATGATGCTGCGAATGCGTTCCATAGTTAAAATATCCATATCTGTATCAGAAGCTACAGCATATTCTGAGAAATGACGAAGCAGATGAGCTAGTACCTGAAGAACAATACCTTCTGCTTCAATGACATAGGCAGGTTCATCTCGGATATAAAGGCGAGTCAAGTCTTCCAATAATTCGCAAATTTTGCGGTATTGGGAGAAATTCTTATCATTCACCATGTCTGGAGAACAATGAATTTTGTAAAGAGCAATATCAGGAAGGTAAGTTTCTAAACTCTTACGTAGCACATGGATTTCAAGAAACATGGCAGTTCGGTCATAGGAATAAGTACTGTGCACTTTGGCGGGCCTAATTACAGTTAGATGTTTTTTATTTACCTGATATTTCTTTCCTTCAATACTTATATCCATGATTCCATTTAAGGGATATAGAATTTCCAGTTCCTCATGCCAATGCATAGGGTGGTATCCTCCAGGAGTTGTGATAAATGCCATATGGATTCCCAAAGGACTTAAATACTGTATGGTTTCATAGAGAGGTTTTTCCATAATTAATATTCCTTTTTGTGATAATGTTAGTTAGATAAAGCTGAGGAAGCTTAAAAACTGCTTTCTAGCAGATATATGTCACAATCGGCTCAATATTTGTAGTCAGAAGTAACAGTTTTAACAAAATAAAATTGTAGAGTATTTTTCTAAAAAAGTCAATATCGCCTTAAAAAAAGTCAAATATAATCCTATAACTATACAAATATTTTCGGTAAAATGGTATCTACAGAAAAGAAATAACAACCTTAATCAGTAAAGGAGGTATCAGTTATGAGTATGGTTGTATGGAAAGAAAGAATTGCACAGTATTTGAAAGAACATGGTTCAGAAATTATATCTAGTCTTACTTGCGTGAATGGAAGCGACATCACATATGAAAACTATCGTCTGTTTAGGGAAGAAATGGGACGAGAGACACAGAACTAAAAATGTATTGCTCTTTTTCAGCATACATCAGATAGGGATGACTTCTGCCATTAGGCGGTGAGCAGCTTGCTTGTATCCGTGGCAGGAGTCAATCCCTTGTCTGATAATAGTCTATTGTAGTGATATACTTTTTAGAAGCAATTCTTATAGAAGTATCTTTTTTAGAATAGTAAATAAATAATCCGTATCTATGGGTTTAGAAATAAAATCCGTCATGCTTGACCGTAATGCTTTTTGTTTATCCTCCTCAAAGGCATTTGCTGTCATAGCTAAAATAGGAATAGAAGATAAATGCTTATTTTCCAATTTACGAATAGCTTCTGTTGCTTCATATCCATTCATTACAGGCATCTGTATATCCATAAGTACTATTTTATAATATCCAGGTGAAGATTTAGAAATCATATCCACTGCTATTTGTCCATTATTTGCAACTTCAACGATATATCCTTCATCTTCTAAGATTGCAACTGCTATCTCTTGATTTAGCTCATTGTCTTCTACTAACAGGATTCTACAATCAGAAAGATTTAATGTGTTTTTATCGACAGTATTGGTATTTTTTTGTGTAGATTTTTCTTTTTCTGCTGCTTCTGGATGTCCTTTAATATCTTCTTCTATTAGTTCATCTACGTCATTCGTATTTTCGTCAGAAGATGTATTTAAGTCTTCTAAATTGGTACAAATACGAAAAATAAAAGAAATAATAAATTCGCTGCCTTTTCCCTCAACACTTTTTACTTCAATGATGCCATTCATATTATCTACAATATTTTTGGTAATTGAGAGGCCTAAACCTGTACCAGATATACCACTCATAGTAGTATTCTTTTCTCTTTCAAATGGTTCAAAAATATGATTCAAGAATTCTTGGCTCATCCCTATGCCATTATCTTTTATTCTAAACTCATAATTTCCATAATCATCTTTATCTAAAATATCTTCAGAAACTGTAAAGTCAATCTTACCGCCTTTATTTGTATATTTAATTGCATTAGATAATAAATTAAAGAATATTTGTTTAAGCCTCAGTTTGTCATAATATACCTTATCATGTTCTAAATGGTTTATATAGGTAGTTAAAGTCAAATCTTTTTCTTTTAGTTCTTCTTTAAAAGAATTCTCTAAATTATTAACCAAATGTGTTAAACTATTAGGTGTGTCATGAATTTTTATTTTTCCACTTTCTATGTAACTCATATCTAATATATTGTTTAGAAGATTAAGCATATAGGTGCCAGAAGACTTAATTTTCAGTAAATAGTCCATAACCCTATTTATATCATCTTTATTATTTAATGCTAAAGAAGTAAATCCTAGAATAGCATTCATTGGTGTCCTGATATCATGGGACATATTAGACAAAAAAGTGGTTTTAGCCTCATTTGCCTTTTGAACTTGTTCTAGCATCTCCTCTAAAGCTTTTTTCTGTTCCATTTCCGAACGTATTTCTTCATCTACACACCGAAATCCTATCACTATATTATATCCACCATCTAAATCCTTGATAGATATAAGCTTAATTTGATAGTACAATAGCTTTCCATTTATATTAACACGATAAGTCACATAATGCGAAGCTTCATGTTTTAAAATCTCCTTAATATTTTTTAATTGAAAGAACTCTTTTAAAGCATTCTTATCCTCATCGCATACAAATTTATCTATATAATGTCTCATACTTTCTTCAAGCAAAATATTTCCATTGAAGATATCTCCAAATCTGTCTTTATGCAATTCATTAATCTGTATCGTTTTTCCTAAACCTTTTCGCGTTCCAAAATAACAAACTAAATCATAACCAACACTCAGAGCTTGTATCATATAGGAATATTGTCTCTTTTCCTTATTCTCTTGTACCTTTTGAAATGTACAATCTAATAAAAAGCGTTGATATAAATATTCTCCATTTTCCTTCAATAACTTAATATTTCCCATAACATACACTAATTTGCCATCTTTATGTCTTACTTTATATTCAACGCTAACACTATCTCCTTCTCTTTGTAAGCTACTAATCGCATTATAGAGTTTAGTTTTATCCTCTTCTACAACTGACATGGATACAGAATGAAATCCATCTTGCAGCAGAGCCTCTTTTGTTGCATATCCTAAAATATTAAGCGCTGCCTCATTGATACTCATAACCGTTTTTCCATCCATGGAATGTCTTATAACGCCACAATCAAGTGTAGTAAACACCTTTTCTAAAGTTTCACTTCTCTTGATTAAATCCTTTCTATATAACTGTTCTTTTGTTACATCTATAGCAACTCCCACAGTTCCCATAACACTTCCATCTATATCATATAGAGGCGCCTTATACACATCAAACTCTTTTTCTCCCTCACCTGTTCGGATAAATTCTTTCGTACTTAATGCTTTTCTATGAAGCATTACTTCTTCCTCAGAAGCAATACAGGCAGGGTCATCTTCATCTACTCCCCAAATAAAAGCATGTCGTTTACCCTCAATTTGCTGTTTGCTTTTATTTACGATATTGCAAAAACTATTATTTACCTTCTCATGTACTCCATCTTTATTTTTAAACCATACTAAATTAGGTGTGGTATCAATAGCAGCTTCCAAGTATTGTGTACTTTGCCAAAAATCCTTTGATAATTTATAGCTTTCTTGCCATCTTCTAAATCTAAATTCTATCTCCTGTTCCAACATAGGTATTAGCCAAATATCCTTTATTTTCCAGATATTTTCTCCTAAACTAATAATACCTTCTTGATTTGTTAAAACGATTAATTGAGATGTCTCTTTTTTATTTGATAATACCTGACTTAATAGTTTAGTTGTATCAACATTTACCAAATTCAATATAATAACATTAGTATTTAATAGTTTTGATACTTCTACATTTGAACTTTCCTCAAATTTATGTCTAAACTTATCTAATGGTGCCATTTTTTTAACGATTTCTAACTCATTACATCTGTTACCAATTAAATAGAAATTTATATCACGATGGTACATCTGAAATTACCTCCCCCATATTCTAGTTATATATTGTGTACCTCATAAGTTGTAATATAATAGTATTAAATAAAGGTTTTGCTATATAACCATAACATAAATCACATCACTTTACAACTTTTTAACACAAAAATGCTTTTTTCGATAAGTCTTTTTTACGCTTCTCCACAATAGTTTCTTCTCTTGACATAACAAAAAGCCTCCTATGGTTTTTTATTTTACCATAGAAAGCTTTTTATAGAATATTTTCAAACATTCATTTATATAATATAGGTTATGTATCTATTAAGCACTTAGCTCTTCAAGAGCAGATGCCTTCACGACGTAACAGGCTCTGCCATTTTCCTTTGCTTTGTATAACATATTATCTGTTTCTGTTAATAAATATTTTACATTCTGTGGGAAAACGAATTGGTATGCACCTATACTGCAGCTTGTCTTTTTGTCAGGCAGTATATCAGAGATAATTTTAAGAAATTGTTCTAGTCGTTGTTTCAGCTCTTGCTCTGATATTGGTTGTTCAATAATAATAGCAAATTCATCTCCACCGATTCTTCCTACTTTGCCATCACTTCCAAAAATATCTTGTAGATTCTTTGCAATCTCTTTTAAGACTTTATCTCCAATGGAATGTCCAAAAGTATCATTGATTGTCTTAAAATAATCCACATCTACAAATAAAAACCAGCCTGTTTTTTTCAAATCTATCCCATTTTCTTTCTGCGCTTTGTCACAATGATAAAGAAACATCCTTCTTCCCATGATACCAGTTAGTTCATCCATTTCTCCCCTATACTCTTTATATGCCATATATTTGTAAATAGAAATCAATGAAATGATAGAAATAACATTTAACGACAGAGAAGCAATCAAAAATTGTATCTGCAAATGCAACAAATCAGAAGAAATGGTATCAGATACCATTACACCATGTTGTTCCAACATATAAGATTCTCTTTCAGAAAAATAACTTGCTGCCAAAATTGCCATACATAACATAAAGAACTCAAATGTAACAAAAAACAAATTCATCTTTTCAGACAAATAAGGATTGTTAATTGACTGGTCAATCGAGAACTTAATATTTTGTATCGTATCACTTTGATAAATTCCCCACAGTAATTCAACGATTATTACACAAATTAATGCAAAGACTGCATCATCCCAATCCCACTGAAATGCCGAATTATAATGATAGCCAAGCTTTGGAAATAAAATCCCCATTGTAGTATAAACTAACAGGGAATGTATCTTGGGTGCAACTGCAGAAATCACTCCTACCCATAAACGATAGTACTTTCTTTTTTTAGCAAATATAAACGCAATTCCAATCAAAAACCCAAACAATGCCCTTGCTCCAATACTCAGTAAAAGGCTGTTAACTGGAGAGTCACTTAAAAATGGAGAAAACACGGCATCTGCTGGCATAACATAAAAAGCAGATGCCTTATACATACTGGCGATCCCAAAGATAATCCCAACGATGATAGCATGTACAGGACCAAAAAGGCAACCTGCGACTAAAATTGGAAGATATGCTATTGTAACAGAAATAGGAGGTATATGGATATACCCCAAAAAAGTAAATGACATTAAAAGTTCAATTGCAATTAGAATACCTAAAAAATAACGGTCAAAACAGGAATCCCCCCATATTTTTTTTGCTATTTTCATCAAATATCCCTCTCCAATCCTAAATACCAACATATTTTAGTACTATTACGTTTTTATCATGTTATCATTCAGTCAAATTTATATCCTGTCATTTATAACCTATTTTAAATAAAAAGTCAATATTTTACATTAAAATAGACTTTTATTTTCCATTTTAAATTTAATAAAAAAAGTTTCTTTCAAAATTTTATATCCATGAAAAATAGATTATTGTTTCCTTGTTCATCTGATGATATAATAAAGATAACAATTTTTGAAAGCAGGAATCAAGATATGTTATTCAGTTCCTTGATATTTTTATGGTATTTTCTCCCCATTGTTGTTTTGCTGTATCATTTAATACCTGGCATTCGCAGCAGGAATGCATTTCTTCTGGCAGCGAGCTTATTTTTTTATGCCTGGGGGGAGCCAGAGTATATAGTGCTGATGGTATTTTCGATTGCCCTAAATTATGGATTTGGGATTATAGTCTCTCGAAAGCGCAGCAAATTGATATTAGCAATGTGCATTGGAGTAAATCTTGCATTGCTAGGATATTTTAAATATTTTAATTTTGGAATAGAACTGGTCAATGCCATTTTACCAGGAAATCCTCTTTCCATGAGAGAGATTGCCCTTCCTGTGGGAATTTCGTTTTATACGTTTCAGGCATTATCCTATGTGATAGATGTCTACAGAGGTGATATCCAGGTTCAAAAAAATCCTTGGAAATTAGCTCTTTATATCAGTTTTTTCCCTCAATTGATTGCGGGGCCTATTGTAAAGTATCATGATATTGCTAAGCAGTTGGAACATCGGTCCGTTTCCTGGACAAAAATGGCTTATGGAATCAAGAGATTTACTTATGGTCTTGGGAAAAAAGTGATTTTTGCCAACACCTTTGCAGCAATCGTAGATTTAGTACTGGAACGTAACAATCGAGTTTATATGAGCACAGGGCTGGCGTGGTTTGCAATAGCGCTTTATGCTTTACAAATTTATTATGATTTTTCTGGCTATTCTGATATGGCGATTGGTTTGGGGAAACTGTTTGGATTTGACTTTATGGAGAATTTTAATTATCCCTATTTATCAGGCTCTGTCAGGGAGTTTTGGAGGAGATGGCATATTTCTCTTTCGACATGGTTTAAAGAGTATGTGTATATTCCTCTAGGCGGGAGCAGAAAAGGAAATATGAGAACTTATGTCAATTTGTTTGTCGTGTTTCTGGTGACAGGTTTATGGCATGGAGCAGGAATCAATTTTGTCCTGTGGGGAGCCTACTATGGGATATTTCTTGTGGCAGAGAGATTATTTCTGGGAAAACTTTTAGAAAAAAATCCTTGGCCTGTTTTTAATCATTTGTATACTATGGTAGTAGTGTTAGTAGGATGGGTGATGTTTAGAATTGAAGAGTTAGATGCTCTCTTTCATATGTGGAAGGTTTTATTTTGGGGGCAGGGGGGACCGTTTACTATCCCCATGTTTGCAGACCGAAGAATCTATTTTATATTTGTCATAGGGGTGGTATTATGTGGACCTTTGCAGGCCATATGCCCCCGATTAAAGACATGGTTGTACCAAGAAGAAACAGTGAGGAATGTGGATGTCATGGCTATGGCAGGAATCTTATGTCTTTGTCTGGTACTTTTAATATGTAATACCTATAACCCTTTTATTTATTTCCGCTTTTAGAATATAGGAGAATGAAATGTTATGGAGGAACTTACCAATAATAATGATAAAAGGTTTGTGCCTAGAGATACCAAAAAGTCCATGGTAATTTTATTTTTTATCTTGTTGCTGATTCCTAATCTTTTAGGAAAATTTCTATCAAAGGAGACAATAAATTTAGAAAATCGGACATTGGCTCAGTTTCCAAAGATTTCAAAGGATAATTGGGAAGAATTTCCTGGACAAGTAGAAGACTATATCAATGACCATGCCCCTTTTCGGTATGAAATTTTAGATGCTTATGCAGAGTTTAACTGGAATGTATTTGGAGCTGTAGATAATAGAGATGTTATAAAAGGAAAAGAAGGCTGGCTATTTTATAGAGGGAATGGAAGTATGACAGATGTTCTGGGACTCAATATTTTTTCAGAAGAAGGGATGCAGATGCTGTTAGATAAATTGCTGAGGCTGAGAGAAGTATCTGTGGAGAACCCAGAACAGTTTGTATTTTTTATTGCGCCTAATAAAGAAAGAGTATATCACCAATATATGCCAGATTATTATAAACCTATCTCTGACAATGCTACTGCCTCGGTATTTGTAGATTATATTCGCAGCCATTCTGATATTAAAGTAGTATATCCTTTGGAGGAGTTAAAGCGGATTAGCAGGGAAGAACAGATCTATTATAAGACAGATACCCATTGGAATCGACCAGGAGGATTTGTGGGAGTCCAATCTCTGATTGAAGCTTTAGAGGGAGAGAGCACAGATTTTATGTCCGTAAATACTGTGTGGGAAACAGGGATTTATCGTGGAGACCAGGCAAATCAGATTCATATTCCTGATGCCTATGTAGAAGACCATTATGGAGATATCAAAAACTATCTGGATGGTCCAGAACCTAAGATAGAACAGAGTGAATCTATATTTAAAAGCTGTAGAGAATCAGCGTTTGATGAGCGAAGAATGGTGATGGTTAGAGATTCTTTTGGAGAAAATATGCTACCTTGGCTATCCAAATATTTTCAGGAAACAGAAATTGTACATTATAGCTATATTCCCCAGATGGACAAGGATAGTTTGGATGGAGATGTATTCGTTTATGAGATTGTAGAAAGGTATCTGGGAGCCTTATCAGGCAGACTCGACGAGGTATTAAGCATTCTAGATGATGCTGACACAGTAAATGATAAGTAGTACAATGACTCTATGTTTTGCAGATACATAGTTCTTTGACTGTTCTCTTTCATAAAGGAATAAGCAATTTTTATTGACTTTTTGACAGATTTTAGTATACTAAATAGTGATGTGATGGAAGATTATTTCTATATATGAGATGATATGTCAAAATCCTGATAATCGGAGGTGAGATTATGGACGGCAGTAATAGTCGAAGTAAGGTTTTTGTATATAGCCACACTATGCGTTACTGCAACTATGTCTGTAATCGATAGTGGGCATTTGTGCCTATATACAGAGACCATTGTTTGACTCTAAAACGATACTGTAATCGGTATAACGAGTGCAGATTTGTAAAGTTTATGAGCAACAATGGTATTTTTATGCCCTTTTTGCCGATAATCTTTTGCATCTGCCTTTTAATCTGTGGCTTGCTATTTGCAGGTTTGACAAGCAAAGGAGGAAAATGCAATGAATGTAAAAAACAATACTCAAAATGAAATGATCGAAATGATGCACCATCCTGACTATAAAGTTGAGATTGTTGAAGTACTTCGCAGCAATCTGACCCCCAAAATCAAGCAACAACGAATACTTGCATATCACGAAAGAGATATTGCATTTGCATTAGAGCTGCTTAGCTCTGAAGAACGCAGTCGATTATATCATGTATTAAATGCAGAAACACTTGCAGATATATTAGAATATGCGGAAAACAAAATGGACTATATAAGTGAAATAAGCGTTCAAAAGAGAATTGCTGTACTCTCCCAGCTTGAAATTACGGAAATGGCAGAATATATCCGCAAGATGGATAAAACAGACCGTACTACAATCATTGAATTGTTGGGGGATGACATTAAAACACAAATCATGCTTCTCGATTCTTTTGGCGAAGATGAAATAGGAAGTAAAATGACTACCAATTATATTGCCATTGATTCTGGAATTAGTGTGCAACAGGCAATGCATGAATTGAGAGAGCAGGCAGCAAGCAATGACAATATTTCAACAATTTATGTTCTAGATGAGAATAAAATGCTTCTTGGAGCGATTGATTTAAAAGACCTTATTATTGCGCATGATGAAATAGAACTGGATATGATAATTATGACTTCCTATCCATATGTTTATGCCAATGAGCAGATTGATGATTGTCTTGGTCGTATTAAGGATTATTCCGAGGATTCCATACCTGTTTTGGATTCAGATAATAAACTTATAGGGGTTTTGACTTCTCAAAATGCTATGGAACTTGTTGATGAAGAGATGGGAGAGGATTATGCAAAACTAGCCGGATTATCGTCAGAAGAAGATTTGAAGGAACCATTGAAAAAAAGTATTGGAAAGCGTTTGCCATGGCTTATTGTTCTGCTTGGTTTGGGTATGATGGTATCCAGTGTAGTAGGTATGTTTGAAAAAATTGTTGCACAACTGCCATTAATTATCGCTTTTCAGTCGCTTATTCTTGATATGGCAGGAAATGTGGGAACCCAGTCGCTAGCTGTTACGATACGTGTTCTTATGGATGAAAATATCAATGGTAAGCAAAAGCGTTCTCTGATTACAAAAGAAGTTCGTGTGGGTTTTGTTAATGGGTTAATTCTTGGCGTATTGTCCTTTCTATTCATCAGCCTATATTTATTTATATTGAAACGTCAATCTGTAGTTATTGCAATTTTTTTATCTGCATGTATAGGAATTGCTCTGTTATTGGCAATGGTACTTTCAAGTTTATCGGGAACCTTGATTCCGCTTATATTTAAAAAGTTAAATGTTGACCCTGCTGTTGCCTCTGGGCCTTTGATTACAACTATCAATGACCTTGTTGCAGTGATTGCTTATTATGGCTTATCATGGATACTAATTATTACAGTTTTATAGGTTCCAATAATTAGCGCTGTATCCCATGGAGAAAAATGGTTGACACAGCGCTTTTCTTATGCTATAACTGTATCAATCAATCTAATACAGTAGAGACACTACTGGAGAGGAAAGGAGGTTCGATATGATTATTCTGGATTATAGAGACCGGAGGCCCATATATGAGCAGATTATGAAAAGATTTCAAGAATTAATGGTTTCTGGTGTTATGGAGCAGGACAGTCAGTTACCGTCAGTAAGGAGTTTGGCCATGGATTTGTCCATTAACCCCAATACAATTCAGAGAGCTTATGCAGAGCTAGAAAGAAAAGGATATATTTACTCAGTGAAAGGAAAAGGCAGCTTTGTGGCGGATAATACCATGATTAAAGATACAAAAAAGGAGGCAGTACTTAAAAAACAGGAAGAACTGGCAGTTGAGGCAACATTTTTAGAGGTAGAAAGGGAGAAACTCCACAGCATCATTGATGAGATTTATGACAGGGGAGGGAAAAAGAATGATTGAGACAAAAGGTCTGACAAAGCGATTTGGGGATATTGTGGCAGTGGACCATATTGATGCCACTATCAAAGATGGCAATGTCTTTGGTTTAATCGGCACTAATGGGGCAGGAAAAAGTACATTTTTGCGTCTGCTATGTGGTGTGTTAAAACCAGACGAAGGAACCGTAGCCATTGATGGCAAGGAAGTATATGAAGATACTCAAGTAAAGTCTCGATTCTTTTATATTTCTGATGACCAATATTTTTTCAGCAATACCACCCCAGAAGAGATGATGAATTTTTATCATACCGTATATCCTGGATTTGATAAGAAACGATTCCATCATCTGATGAAAAGCTTTGAATTAGATGAGAGAAGAAAAATCAATACATTTTCTAAAGGTATGAAAAAGCAGGTATCTGTCATCTGTGGTGTGTGTGCAGGAACGGAATATCTATTTTGTGATGAGACCTTTGATGGGCTTGACCCAGTGATGCGTCAAACTGTGAAAAGTATTTTTGTAGGAGATATGCAGGAGAGAAATCTAACCCCTATCATTGCCTCTCATAACTTGAGGGAGCTGGAGGATATCTGCGACCATGTGGGCCTTCTTCACAAGGGCGGAATTCTTCTGTCCAAGGAATTGGAGGATATGAAGCTAAATATCCACAAGATACAATGTGTGCTTCTGCCAGGAACAGAGCCAGAGGAACTGACAGATTTGGATATTGTAAAGATTGAACGCAGGGGGAGTCTTTGCACGTTAACTGTGCGAGGAGGGAAAGAGGAGATTGAGTCAGTGATGGAAAGCCATCATCCAGTTTTTGCAGAAATCATCCCCCTTTCTCTGGAAGAAATATTCATCAGTGAAACGGAGGTGGCTGGTTATGATATCAAAAAACTTGTGCTTTAAGCTTATGAGAGAGGATTTAAAACGCCGAATATGGACCATAGCATTGACAATTTTAAGTTTTGTCTTTACGCTTCTAGTTCCAGTAGCTATAAAGTGCAGCTCATTTACAGAAAATATGGAAAGGGCTACTGAAGATTTTTACAAGTTAAATCTTATCAATAATCTTAGAAATATGGTAGAGGTCAATGGGCTAGTTATAACAATTCTGCTTGTTTTGGCTGTAGTATGGGCTGTATCAGGATTTCGCTATCTCCATAACAGTAAACAGGTAGACTTCTACCATAGTATCCCAGTGAAGCGACATCAGTTATTTTTAGCTTCCTATCTAAATGGAATCTTGGTGTTGGGAATAGTTTACTTTGTGATTCAGGTTTTGTCTGCAGGGTTAATTTTAAATACCGGCCTTGGAGGTCAGACTCTAGGGTCTGTGTGGTGGAAAATTTTTCTTCTAAACATGGTTTATTATAGCATGATTTATACCACTACAGTAATTGCTATGATGATGACAGGAAATATTGTAGTATCTCTTTTGGGAACAGGAGTGTTTTTGGGATATGGACCCGCAGTGATTGTATTAATTGAAGGATATCGACAAATGTGGTTCCTCACTCTTTTTGAGACATCCGCACAAGAAGCAGAATGGATACGCAAGATATGCTATTCTTCTCCTTTTACCAATTATATGTTTTCTTTGGAAGATTTTTCTTCCAAACCATTTGCCCCAAAGATTATCGGAGCAATAGCTGTCACAGTAGTCTTAGCAATTATTGCATATAGCTTGTACAAGGTAAGGCCATCTGAGGCAGCAGGGAAAGCTATGGCATTTAAAAAGACAGAAACTCCCATCAAAATATTGATAACAATTCCTGTTGCAGTTGTATTTGGAATGTTTTTCTATAGTTTGAGATCTACCGTTTTCTGGGCAGTGTTTGGGACAATATGTGGCTCTGTATTAACCTGTTGTTTGATGGAAATTATTTATCATTTCGATTTCCGAAAATTATTCAACAACAGAATTCATCTTGTAGGCTGTATGGCAGCATCTGTACTTTTGATGTTAGCAGGTGTATACGATTGGTATGGGTTTGACTCTTGGATGCCAAATGCTGCTAATATAAAGTCAGCCTCTGTAAGTTTAAAATACAGCGATGACTGGGTAACATATGGAGAAGCAAACCTGGAAACTGACTATTTAGGAAGAAAAGGATATTCCTGGATTTACAAAAACCAGACTGACTATCAGTTTGAGCATATGGAACTGACAGACATCTATACAGTTATGGAGTTAGCTAAAAAAGGAGTTTTAGAAAATCAGGAATTCCGGCAAAAAAGCAGAGGAAATCAACTATTTGGATACACCTATGGAAATCGCTATATTGTACAATACCATCTGAATAATGGAAAGGCAATAACCCGCCAATATTATATTTCTCAAGATGAGAAAATGGAGGAGCTAGAAGCAGCAATTCATGACAATAAAGAATATAAAAAAGGAACATATCCGATTTTGGAGCAGATAGCTACTGATACGGCGGCAGTATACTTTCAACAATATGATGTAACGAAGCAACTTTCACTTACACCTGAGCAAAAAGAGCATCTTTTGGCAGTTTACCAGAAAGATTTAGAAGAACTGACAATAGCGACCAGGAAAGCAGAGCTTCCTATAGGAACAATTCAGTTTAGGACTTTAAATTTAGAAGAAGCAATTACCTTTAATAAGCAGGAGTCCAGCAGAAGCTACGTTTCTTTAGAAGAAAGGAGTTATTATCCGGTGTATCCTTCATTTTTAAGAACCATTCAGGCTATTGAAGAAACTGGGATTAAGCTTGTAGAGCTAAACAGTCAAACTATTACAAAAATCAAGCTTAATTATTATTGGATATCTGATGAAGATGAATACCCATTTTATGAGGAGACAGTCATGGAAGCAGTCGAAATTTATGACTCCGATAATACCAGAATAGATATGGTTTATGACCAGCAGGAAGATATTGAGATTCTGATTCCAGCCTTAGTATTCCGTGATTATTATAATTTAAATAATTATTATCAGATGGAGCCCCCAGAAAACGTAGAAGTCCATGTCACAGCAAATTTTGACACATCATCTGTTATAAGGAACGTAGATATGAGCAGTTTTGAACTTAATTTGAAAAATCTTTCTGAAGATGATATCCATAGATTTCGATTCTCAAAACAGCCAAGTTATGATTGACAATCTGTGCAGGACAGGATAAGATTATCTTAAAAGGAGGGATTGTCCATGGCATTTTTTGATGATTTAAGTAGGACCTTAAGTGATAAGGGAAAAGAAGCAGCACAAAAGGCAAAGGGAGCTGCAGAAGTGCTGCAGATAAGAGCTCAGATTGCTTCGGAGAAAAGCAAGTTAAAGGAACTATATGGGGCAGTAGGTGTTCTTTATTATAAAAAACACCAGGATGAAGAAGATAATGAGTTCGGAGATTTATTTCGGGAGATTGGTAATGTTTTGACCAATGTAGCAGTTATGGAAGAGAAAATTCAAGAGCTTGAAGGTGCTAAAGTCTGTCCAAACTGTAAGAAAGTGATGAAAAAGGATGCTCTGTTCTGCTGCTATTGTGGTTCTATTCTGAAGAAGGAGACAGAAGAAGAGGAAACAGAGGATGACATCTGGGAAGATGAGGATGAACTTGCACAGGAGGTCACTGAGGAAGAGACTTGTGAGTCAGAGGACTCAGAGGTTTGTAAAGAAACAATTACAGAGGATATTCAAGCAGAAGATGAGACAGAGAAAGAAGAATAGAAGGTAAATTTAATTTTTGGCGATATCCTTTCAGAAATGACAGGATATCGCCAATATTATTTAAGTATTCTAAAATATATGATTATTTGTGGACTTTTGCTTTGACCAATAACATCATTGGACGGCGAAGTTCATTTTTCATTTCTGGAAGGTTTATCATTTCATCTGAGGGGATTGCCTCTTCAACTGCCTCAAGAATGAAGCCACTATTTAACAACCCCATCAATATCTGAGTTAGAGTGTGATGATATTTTTCAATTTCATATCCTAAAAACTGAGTTTTCCGTTTTCCAGAAATAAAATAATTATCTATCGGCCAATACTTTGGGGTTCCATTTTTATCATATATCCACTCTTGGTCTACACCAGAAGTAAAAACAGGGTGTTCAATATTGAAGAGAAATACTCCATCTTGTTTTAATGTTTTGAATACCTGTTGAAATATCTGCTCTAAATGTTCCATATAATGTAGTGCTAGATTGGAAACTACACAATCCCATGTATTTTCTGGATATTCGTAGTCATTTATACCGCAGATGCGATAAACAATATGATTACCATAGTTACGTTTTTTAGCTTCTTGAATCATCTTTTCACTCAAATCAATTCCTAAAATGGTGGAAGCACCTTGCTCCTCACAAAATTTGCAATGCCATCCATAGCCACATCCTAAATCAAGCACCATTTTCCCTTGAAGTGGTGGAAATAATGGCTTTAATTGATGCCATTCTCCAGATGCAGATAATCCTTTTTTACTGCGAGACATATTCGCATATTGATTGAAAAATGTTTCATTATCATATTCATTGTTCATAATACATATCATCCCAATTCTGATTTATTTTTCTCTGCATGACAAAAGATAAGTGACTGCTGCAAATAGTACTGCAAGAAGGCAGCCTAATAGTATTTGTCCAATTCCAAGAGAAGAAATTTGTTTTAAGGCCCCTGTATTATAAAAAATAGCAAAAGGCGAAGCAATGATTAACCCTAAAATGGCACAATAGGTTTGGATGCCAAATTTTTCAAACAGGAATGTGATGAGCTTGGCAATCAGGAAGATGCCAAGAAGAACTCCAATGCCAAAAGGCATGAGAAGCGCAAAGCCATGGATTAATCCAGGCATGTCAAAAGCTTTTAAGGCATCTAGAAAGGATTTGATAGTATTGATAATGCCATAGTAGTATCCCAAAATCATCATAACTAGAGAGCCACTGACTCCAGGTATTACCATGGTGGCAGAGGCAATGATTCCAACAAAAAATAGAGCTGCCATAATACCAGGAGTAGCATGAAAGGTCTTTAGGACTTCATCTTCTGCATTCATCATAGGAAGAAATACAGCTACAGCAAACAAAAACACAAAAGCTAAGATACCAGAAATTCCAATCTTAGAAGAAGTTTTTGCAAGCTCCTTTTTTAAAGAAATCAAAAGAATAGGAATCCCTCCTAAGATTAATCCCACAAAGGCCATACAGGTGACAAAGGTATGATGGCTTAAAAGATATTCAATCGCATAGGTAAATCCTACAATTCCAATTCCACAGCCAAGAATAATGGGCAGCAGGGTGACAAGACTTTTTTTCCAGTCCTTTAATAGATTGGATATAGAACTGATAAGTTTGTCATAAATCCCCAGAGATACAGCCATAGTACCTCCACTGACTCCAGGAATAATATTGGCAATCCCTATTAAAATTCCCTTTATAATATCCATAAAAAATGTCATAATCAATCCTCTTTTCTTCTAGAGGTAAGTGTTGATTGAATCAAAACGCTTACAACAGATAATTTCAAACACGCTCTAATTATAGGGGTCAGTATCTTTGTTGTCAACAAGAAAACTTTGCGTCACTGTGTCACCCCCTTTATCTTGAGAAAACTTATAGAATAGAATCGTATGTAATAGAAAAAACTTAGGCTGTTACAGACATATTTTTATAGTAGAAAGGAAGGGTTCCATGTGGTCAATAGCTATCTGCGATGATAACCGATGGGAACGGTATGCATTAGAGGAGGCATTAGAAAGTTACGGTAAAGAAAGAAGGATTGTTATAGAAACAGAGCTATTTCAGGACGGCCTTATGCTGTATAAAAAGATGTGCTTAGGAAAACATTATGACCTTGTTTTTCTGGATATCTTGATGCTTGGAATGGACGGGATTCAGGTAGGGAGAGGAATTCGCAAGGAATTAGAAGATGAAGAAACGCAGTTAGTCTACATGTCTCATGGTACAGGAAATGCCGACTTACTTGTTCAAAATCATCCAATTGAATTTTTAAGAAAACCATTTGATAAGGAGCATATATTTCGTGTAGCAGATGAAGTGAGAAAACTGAATATTCGTTATAAACGGCAGTTTGTATACCGCAAAAAAAAGATGATTTATCAGGTCTGTTATAAAGAAATTTTTTATTTTCAGAGTCGCGGGAAGAAGATTGAAATCCATAAAGCACATGAGGTCTGTGAGTTCTATGGCAAATTGTCAGAAATTTTAGAAAATGGCCTTCCACAGCAATTTGTCCAAATCCATCAGTCTTGTATTATAAATTGTGATTATATTGTCAAAATAAGCAAAGAGCATGCATATCTAAAAGGGAAAAAAGAATTTTTGTCCATCAGCCGACCTTATCGTCAGGCTATTATAAGTGCAATGGAAGGAAATCAGGAAGATTATGAAGAAAACTTTGGCAAATAACCGGTTAATTTTACCATTTTGAAATCTAATGGAAAATACTTGTGGTAAACTTGATAGTGGTATCAACTTAACGTCTTGGCAAGGACATAGAAAAATTCCCTCATTTTTCTGGCATGTCCTAACAGATGCAAAAAGAGTCTGGAATATGGGGTTTTTCAGGCTCTTTTTGCATCTGTTAGATGGTTACAAATTAATTATGCCGCATATCTGACCAAGAGCAGTTTTCAGACATTCCTTATGTATTTGACTTTCTAGAAATGTTTGTGTACAATGTAAAAAAATAAAGAGTAATAGAATGTTAGGAGGATATAAAATGAGTCAGAAGCAATCACTGGATACCATCTGTATCCAAGGAGGATGGCAGCCAAGCAATGGAGAACCAAGAGTACTTCCTATTTATCAGAGTACTACATTCAAATATGAAACCAGTGAGCAGATGGGACGTCTCTTTGATTTGGAGGAGAATGGATACTTTTATACTAGATTGGCTAATCCCACCAATGATGCAGTGGCAGATAAAATCTGTAAACTGGAAGGTGGAGCTGCTGCCATGCTGACTTCTTCTGGGCAGGCTGCAAATATGTATGCAATCTTAAATATCTGTTCTGCAGGGGACCATATCATCAGTGCTGCCACGATTTATGGGGGAACTTCCAATTTATTTACAGTAACTATGAAGCGTTTTGGCATAGACTGTACCTTGGTTGACCCAGATGCATCGGAGGAGGAACTGGAAAAGGCATTTAAAGAAAATACAAAGGTAGTATTTGGTGAGACGATTGCAAATCCAGCTCTAGTAGTACTGGATTTAGAGAAGTTTGCCAAATTAGCTCACAGTCATGGCGTACCTTTTATTGTAGACAATACGTTCGCAACTCCCATTAACTGTCGTCCTATTGAATGGGGAGCTGATATTGTCACTCATTCCACGACAAAATATATGGACGGACATGCCATGTCTGTAGGCGGCTGTATCGTGGACAGCGGAAATTTTGACTGGGAAGCATATGCAGACAAATTTCCAGGATTGACCACCCCAGATGAGTCCTATCATGGGATTGTCTATACAGAGCGTTTTGGAAAGGGAGCCTATATTACCAAGGCAACTGCCCAGCTTATGCGGGATATGGGGTCCATCCAGTCTCCTCAGAATGCATTTTTGTTAAACATTGGTCTTGAGACCCTTCATTTAAGAATGGCAAGACATTGTGAAAATGCACAGAAAGTTGCAGAATATTTACAATCCAGAGAAGATGTGGCTTGGGTAAAATATCCAGGACTAAAAGGCGATAACTATTATGAGCTTGCCAAGAAATATATGCCAAATGGAACCTGTGGTGTTATCTCCTTTGGATTAAAGGGCGGAAGAACTGCTGCAGCAGCATTTATGGACAAATTAAAATTGGCTGCGATTGTAACTCATGTGGCAGATGCTAGAACCTCTGTGCTTCATCCGGCAAGTCATACTCATCGTCAGCTCAGCGATGCGCAGTTGGTAGAAGCAGGGGTAGATCCCTCTTTGATTCGGTTTAGTGTGGGAATTGAGGGAGCAGATGATATTATTGCTGATATTGCCCAGGCGTTAGAGTAAAAATATTGTTCAAAACAAAAAACAGTTGCAATTTTATAATCAGAGCCGTATAATATCCATGAAAGCAAAATAATCTTCGGGGCGGAGTGAAAGTCTCCACCGGCGGTATAGTCCGCGAGCCGCAAAAGGGCGGTTGATTTGGTGTAATTCCAAAACCGACAGTATAGTCTGGATAGAAGAAGATGAGAACGGGTCTTAAACCGGAAGCCGCCTGTCTATTATCTAAAGGCAGAATGAAAGCCTGTGCTGGCATGGCATTGCAGCGCAGGC
>DEPC01000135.1:21988-26308 GCA_002358555.1 Hungatella sp. UBA3402
CCGACAGTATAGTCTGGATGAGAGAAGAATGAGCATGTTTCATGGAAGAGACAGGTTTTTTGGTGGAATTACCCCCGAATATCTTTGGATATTCGGGGATTTTTGCTGTCACAGAAGATTATAATATGCTTGAAAGACAGGAGGATAAGGAAAGATGAAGACAAAGAAGCTGTTTCATGTAAGAAATGTGGTATTGATGGGGATGCTTGGAGCTGTGGGGGCAGTGCTGATGCTGTTTGAGTTTCCATTGCCCTTTATTGCACCCTCTTTTTATGGGCTGGATTTAAGTGAGATTCCTGTGCTCATAGGAAGTTTTTCAATGGGACCTCTGGCTGGGGCTGTGATTGAGGCTGTAAAAATTTTGGTGAAGTTAGTGTTAAAGCCAACATCTACAGGTTTTGTGGGTGAGTTTTCCAATGTCTGTATTGGATGTGCTTTAGTTTTGCCTGCTGGTCTTATCTATAAGTTTAAGAAGACTAAGAAAGGTGCTGTTATAGGTATGATAGTGGGAACCCTCTGTATGACTACTGTAGGAGCTGTGTTGAATGCAGTGGTGATGCTTCCATTTTACTCAAACTTTATGCCACTGGAATCTATTATTGAAGCTGGTGCTGCTATCAATCCAGCTATCAGCAATGTCTGGACTTTTGTGATATTGGCTGTTGCCCCATTCAATTTGATTAAAGGGGTCTTAGTTTCTGTAGTTACAGCTTTGGTATATAAGAGAATCAGTGTGATTATTCATGGCTGATATATAGCTCGTAGATGCCTTCTGCTTGTCATTGTCTGGAATCTGAGTTAAAATAGATGGACAATAACAGGTTAGGAGGCATTTTGCATATGAAAAAATATCTGAATAATTTGCGGATGTTGCTTCGCATTGTATTTGGGCGGACGGCTTATGTAGTATTGTTTTTGTTGATTCAGATAGGAATCTTATTTGGGGTTATCCGCTGGCTCAGCGAATATTCCTTATATTTTTATGCTTCATTTATTCTTCTTGGAGGCATCACTTGCATTTATATTATCAATAAACAGGATAATCCCAGTTTTAAGTTAGGCTGGATTATGCCAGTGTTAATGTTTCCAGTATTCGGAACTTTGTTATATATTTTAGTGGAAGCTGATATCAGCAGCAGACTTATTTCAAAACGAGCTGCACAGTTTGTAGATGAGACAGCAGAATATTTAAAGCAGGACGAGCAAGTGGAAAAAAGGCTATGTGAGGAAGATAAGTTGGCAGGAAATCTAGCTAGATATGTGTCAAAAAGAGGAGGATTTCCTATTTATGAAAATACCAATGTAACTTATTTTCCCACTGGGCAAGATAAATTTAAACGATTGAAAGAGGAGCTTTGCAAGGCAAAAAAATTTATTTTTCTGGAGTATTTTATTGTAGAACGAGGATTGATGTGGAATTCAATTTTGGAGATTCTGGAACAGAAGGTAAAAGAAGGGGTGGAGGTGCGCTTTATGTATGATGGCATGTGTTCTCTCATGTTGCTGCCCTATCATTATCCGAAACAGATGGAGGCAAAAGGAATTCATTGTAGGGCATTTGCTCCTATTAAACCTTTGCTATGTACAGCTCAAAATAATCGGGACCATAGAAAGATTGTGGTGATTGACGGACATACAGCCTTTACAGGAGGGGTGAATCTGGCAGATGAGTATATCAATGAAAAGCCTCGATTTGGCTATTGGAAAGATACTGCGGTAATGCTCAAAGGAGAGGCAGTAAAGAGTTTTACTATTATGTTTCTCCAGATATGGAATATTTGGGAGAAAACACCTCTTTCTTATGAAAAGTATTTGAATAGAGATTTGGATAGAGAGGGGCAGTCTGCGAGCAAAGAGAGTTTTGGAGGCGGATTTGTGATGCCTTATGGAGATTCTCCTTTGGACCATGAGCCAGTAGGCAAATATGTCTATGTGGACATTTTGTATCAGGCTAAGTCTTATGTGCATATTATGACTCCTTATCTAATCTTAGATGATGAGACAATCAATGCCCTGGTCTTTGCAGCTAAGAGAGATGTGGAAGTAATCATTATTATGCCCCATATTCCAGATAAAAAATATGCATTTTTCCTAGCTCATACTTATTATGAGGAGCTTTTGGATGCAGGGGTGCAGATTTATGAGTTTACTCCAGGATTTGTCCATGCAAAGGTATTTACCAGTGATGATGAAAAGGCAGTGGTGGGAACGATTAACTTAGATTTCCGAAGCCTCTATCATCATTTTGAATGTGCTGCTTATATCTATCAAAATCCAGTAGTAGCAGATGTGGAAAAAGATTTCCAGGAGACTTTAAAACAGTGTGTAAAGATTACAAAAGAAACCTGCAAAGCTTATCCATGTTATCAGAAAATAGCGGGCAGAGGATTAAGACTGATTGCTCCATTGATGTAAAAAAATTGGAAAGGGACTTAATGTCTATGAAATCATTGGTGATAGCAGAAAAACCGTCAGTTGCAAGAGATATTGCCAGAGTGCTCAAATGCACAAAAAAGGGCAATGGGATTCTAGAAGGAGAACGCTATATTGTCACTTGGGGATTAGGACATCTGGTGACATTGGCAGACCCAGAGGATTATGATAAAAGATATAAGGAGTGGAAGCTGGAACATCTACCTATCATGCCAGAACATTTCCGATTGGAAGTTATCAAGCAAACCTCAAAACAGTACCAGGCAGTTAAGACCCAGATTCATAGAAAAGAGGTAAATGAGATTATCATTGCCACTGATGCAGGACGAGAAGGAGAGTTGGTAGCCAGGTTGATATTGAAAAAAGCAGGCAATCAAAAGCCTTTGAGGAGGCTATGGATTTCTTCCGTGACGGATAAGGCTATTAAGGAAGGATTTACTAATTTAAAAGATGGAAAGGACTATGAACCTCTTTATGATGCAGCTATATGTCGGGCGGAAGCAGATTGGCTGGTGGGAATTAATGCTACAAGAGCCTTGACCTGTAAATATAATGCTCAGCTTTCCTGTGGTCGCGTCCAAACTCCTACGCTTGCCATGATTGCTAAGAGAGAGGAACAGATTAAAAAATTTGTTCCTAAGCCCTATTATGGAATTTGTGCAAAAGCACAGGGATTTATACTTGTCTGGCAGCCAGCAAAGTCTAATATTCAGACAATAACAGATAGGGAATTGGAAAGCCAGAAACCAGAAAAAACTGTCAGCCAAGGTTCATGGATGTTCGATAAAAAGCAGGTAGAGATTGTTTTGGGGCAGGTTAAAGGAAAAGAAGGAGAGATTGTCCAGATAAAAAGAACTCCTAAGAAAACCATGCCTCCTCTTTTATATGATTTGACAGAGCTTCAGAGAGAGGCAAGCAGGAGATATGATTATTCCGCTAAAGAAACCCTAACTATCATGCAGCGGTTATATGAGAATCATAAAGTACTGACTTATCCCAGAACAGATTCTAGATATATAACATCGGATATTGTGCCTACATTAAAGGAGAGGCTTCGAGCTTGTTCTGTGGGACCATATCGTCCCTTGGCTGGAAAGCTGGTAAATCAGCCTCTTCCCACAAAGCCAGCTTTTGTGGACAATAAAAAGGTAAGTGACCATCATGCCATCATTCCTACAGAACAGTTTGTGCAGTTAGAACATATGAGTATTGACGAGCGAAGGATTTATGACCTGGTGGTGAGAAGGTTTTTAGCGGTCATGTACCCTCCATATGAATATGAGCAGACCAGCTTAACTGTAAAAATAGGGGAAGAGCTATTTACTGCTCATGGAAATGCCGTAAAGCATGTCGGCTGGAAAGCGGTCTATGCTTCAGAGTCTTTTAGAAGCCAGAAAGCAGAGAACGATAGATATGAAGATACAGAAGGTCTTAATGAGGAAGGTATCTGGAATCATGGAACTAAGGAATCTGAAGATATAAGTCTTATTCTTTCTAGGTTAAAAGAGGGAGATTTATTAAAGGAACTTTCATTTGCTATGACAGAAGGAAAGACAAAGGCTCCTTCCCATTTTACAGAAGATACTCTGTTATCGGCTATGGAAAACCCAGTGACCTATATGGAATCTGGCAATAAAGCTATGGCGAAAACTCTTGGAGAGACTGGTGGATTAGGGACTGTTGCTACAAGGGCAGATATTATTGAGAAATTATTTTCTAGCTTCCTTTTAGAGAAAAAGGGAAAGGAAATCTGGTTAACTTCCAAGGCAAGGCAGCTCTTGGAATTGGTGCCAGAAGATTTAAAGAAGCCAGAAATGACAGCAGATTGGGAGATGAAGCTGTCTAAGATTGCTGAGGGAACTTTGAAACGAGAGGTATTTATGAGAG
>DEPC01000017.1 GCA_002358555.1 Hungatella sp. UBA3402
TCATCTCCTTGTTAATGTTGTGTATACGATTATAGCATCTTACATTTCGTTTGTGGGATTCTGGACAACGATTTCCAATATTCTGGAAATATTTTTTGGATAATTGTTTTTTATGTAATTATATGATATAATTACTTATTTATATTTGCTTAAAAATAGGTCTGTAATTCTGACATTTAGAGCGATTGCTATCAATTCGAGTTGCTTTAAGGTTGGTGAAGTTCGTCCGTTTTCAATATTATTTAGTGTACTTTTACTAATTCCTGTGAGTTCTGACAGATTCTTAAGAGTGAGATTTCGTTCTTCTCGTACTTCCCATGTAAGAATATCCATATTATTTGTATCTCCTTTGTAGAATTTAGAATTACAAATAATATTTCTTTTGAAATTACTTATCATCAATATTTATTTTAAGAAATAAAAATAGGATATTGTAAAAAATTTACAATTATATTACAATATAAATCAAGGAAGATGGCTATTTGTAACTACAATCAGACAATATTAAAGGTAAAGTACTAGGAAAAAGATATTTCAATTAGTCACACATCGTATTAGGTGTATGACTAGAAATAATTTTAAACACAGAGAGGAAATATGTCATGAAAGCGAAATCAGATACCAAGAAATGTAAATTCTGCCAATCCGATATTCCCAAAAAGGCTAAGGTGTGTCCAAATTGCAAAAGAAATCTAAAATCACATGGATGCTTGATGGTTTTGATGGCACTAACCATCGTTTTTGGAGGTGGCTCTGCTATCATTATGGGAACAATCGGTCAAAATGATGCAATCCAAAAATCAATATCTGGTGTTTCAGATAAAGATGAATATATCACACTTGAAGAGTATAACTCTATAGAAACCGGAATGACTTATGATGAAGTAAAAGAAATTGTCGGGAGTGCTGGGACTGTATCTTCCCAGGTAGAAGGCAATGGTATAAACATTGTTATTGTGACATGGTATGGAAATGGTGCTGCTGGGTCAAACGCCAATGTCACCTTTACCAATAATGCTGTAACAGGTAAGGCACAAGTAGGTTTGAAATAAAAACTTAAAATTTAAAATAGAATTTATTAAAAAATACCAAATATAGCAGTTACACCTCGTAACAGGTGTGTGAGTAGAAATTGCATGGGGGTGCATAAGAAATATGTCAAAGAAAAAAACAGATTCTCCAGATTTTCTCCAAATTGGTGCTGCATATATCCGTGTCAGTACTGATGACCAAGCAGAACTATCCCCCGATGCACAAATCCGAGTTATCCGAGAGGCTGCCAAGGCAGATAGTTTCATAATTCCAGAAGAATTTATATTTATGGAGAAAAAAGGAATCTCTGGGCGCAAGGCAGATAACCGTCCTGAATTTCAGCGGATGATTGCTGTAGCTAAATCACAGTCACCTGCTCCATTTAAACGCCTTTATGTCTGGAAATTTTCCAGATTTGCCCGAAATCAAGAAGAAAGCATTTTCTATAAAGGCATACTCCGAAAAAAATGTGATGTGGAAGTCAAGAGCGTATCAGAGCCTATTGCTGAGGGCATGTTTGGACGATTGATTGAAACAATTATCGAATGGTTTGATGAATATTATTCTATTAACCTATCTGGAGAGGTTCTTCGAGGCATGTCAGAAAAGGCTCTCCGCAATGGCTATCAAGCTTCTCCCTGCCTTGGTTACAAAGCAGTAGGAGGCGGAATGCCTTATATCATTGACGAGAAAGAATACTCCATAGTAGAATTTATTTTCAACTATTATCATGAAGGTCATGATTTAACATCTGTTGCCAGAGAATGTAATAAACGAGGGTATCTAACCAGAAGGGGAAATCCATTTGAACGTCGAACGATAGACCGCCTGCTGCGCAATCAGTTTTACATAGGGCTTGTGGAATGGAATGGTATCCAGTTCCAGGGAACTCATGAAACTCGACCTAGTGTTACTAATATTTTCCAAGAAAACTTAGAGCGTTTAACACAAGAATTCAGACCTATAAAAAGACGTGAAGTGTCTGCCTGCCGACACTGGCTTTCTGGAGTTTTAGCGTGTGGAATCTGCGGAGCAAGTCTATCCATCAATGTATCTAATAATCCCAAAAAACGGCCTGACGCTTTTCAATGCTGGAAATATGCCAAGGGGTTTCACACTGGTTCATGCAGTATTTCTGTACATAAGGCTGAAACATTTGTTTTAGAATCTTTAGAGCGTGTGCTGGAAACAAAAGAGCTTGAATTTGAATATAGAAAGCCTGCAGATGAAAAAATAGCTAAGGAACGTGCTCTAATCAATGCTGCATTATCTCGTCTTGCTGTTAAAGAATCCCGAATTCATGATGCCTATGAAAATGGTATTGATTCTCTTGAAGAGTATCGAATAAACAAACAGCGATTGCAATCCGAACGAGAACAGCTAAACCAAGAGATTGAAAGTCTTGATGCCCAAAATACAGAAATTCCTTTGGCTGTTCAAAAATCGATGATTTTGGAAAATATCCGTTCTGCCTATAATCTTATCTGCAATCCAGACGTTGGATATGAAGTGAAAGGAACAGCTCTCCGGCGTATTGTGAAAAGGATTACCTATCACCGCAATGAGAATCATTTAGAATTCTATTATTATATATAAGTGGTTTTTCTTTATCATCTGTTATTACAATATGGAGGCCCTGATGGCGAAATGGGTGCTTCTATGCGTTATCTCTCTCAAAGATATTCCATGCCTTATGACATGGGAAAGGCTGTTTTAACAGATATTGGTACCGAGGAATTGGCACACTTGGAGATTGTAGCTTCTATTGTTCATCAGTTGACCAGAAATTTAACGCCAGAAGAAATTGAAGAATCTGGCTTTGGTCCCTATTATATTGACCATACTACTGGCATTTGGCCGCAATCTGCTGGAGGAATACCTTTTAATGCCTGTGAGTTCCAGTCTAAAGGAGATCCAATTACAGACCTTTTCGAGGATATGGCTGCAGAACAGAAAGCCCGTTCTACTTATGATAATATCCTACGAGTAGTAAAAGACCCTGAAGTCTGTGACCCTATTCGCTTTTTAAGGAAACGAGAAATTGTTCATTTCCAAAGATTTGGTGAAACTCTTCGAGACCTTCAGGACCATTTGGATAGCCGTAATTTCTACGCCTTTAATCCATCTTTTGATAAATCCAAAAATTCTTGATAAGCGATACAACTTTTTTACAATTTTAGTGCTTATCCCACAAGAACATTTACTATTCTGACTGTACAAAATAATAATAATAACTGGCTCCGGTCCATGGCAGATTCTTTTGGTCGGATGCCAGATTACATAAATCTCTTGTTACAGTTTTCCATATCAGGTGAATTCCCGATGCTTCTTTTCCGGCTTCGCCGAACAAAAAGATGCCCCATGAACAATAACAATTTCTTAAACAGGTTGTAAAAATATTGAAAATTTCGCTTGCATCATCAAAAAAAATATAGTATTATACAAATGATGCGTCTGTAGCTCAGTGGATAGAGCAGTGGCCTCCGGAGCCGCGTGCGGAGGTTCGATTCCTCTCAGACGCATTATTTTTTTATTCTTTATACTCAAAAGGTAACTTTCAGACATATCATAGATAAAAAATTAAGGCTATTGCAAACTATTATGATTACACAAGATATCAATACAAAATAGTATGCTATCTATTGTGTAAACCAATCATTTTGCAATAGCCTCAGTATAACTGTTCAGATATTCTTATTATGATATAACCATCTTTTATTTAATTCTCTTATAATCCTTGCTCTGTCAATTCTCTTGCCACATCATCTTTAATGGTAACGCCTTCTTTTTCCAGCTCAGCAATTTTCTCTGCAAACTGTGGCAGATATTTCTTGTGAGCAATTAGCATTTCATCTAGAACCCTCTTTGAAGTAGCGCCTGATGGAACTTGTGGGTTTAAAATAAATGCCTGAAGTGCTAAACCATAATCTCCGGTTACAGCTGCCTCGCATACGCATAATTCCATATTTTTCATAACCTGGAGCCAGCCTCTTTCTGCAGGACGCAAAGAACCAAAGGCAATCGGAAGAGCGCCACATGCTCCGATATGAGCAGATACTTCTACCACACAATCTGCTGGAAGGTCAGGCACAGCACCATTATTCTTTGTAGAAACAACAATATGAGTATTCTTATTGGCATAGATAGAAGCAATGGTTTCACAGGCGGCATCGGAATAATGAGCTCCACCTCTCTTGGCAAGCTGTTCCGGCTTCTCATTCAAATCTGGATTCTTATACAATTCAAACAGTTCAGCCTCTGTCTGCTTCACCTGCTGGGCACGAGTTCCTTTTTCTGGGTCATTGTACT
Source organism: Hungatella sp. UBA3402 (assembly GCA_002358555.1). Lineage (GTDB taxonomy): Bacteria > Bacillota > Clostridia > Lachnospirales > Lachnospiraceae > UBA3402. The sequence continues at coordinate 4,342 of DEPC01000017.1, forward strand.
CTTCCAGTGCATGATTAAGCATTTCTTCTTGCCTGTAGTAGTATCTATGATATCCGCAAGGAATCATTCCCATCTGGTCTAACTGTTCTTTAAAGAACTTCACATCAAAAATATTGGCTGGAGTACCTGCATCAGAAGATGGGTCATAGAGCTTATCAATAATCTGCTGAGTTACATCATTGCCCTGTAAGTCAAATACCTTATGCCAGTGGAAATGATTCAGACCTGCAAACTTATAAATTAAATCATCTAAAGTCTTTCCAATCATCTCAGGCTCTTTCATCATCGCCCCTACTGGAACATTGCAAAGACCAATTACTTTATCCCATTTTCCATAACGGATTACTGCTTCTGTCACCATACCACTTGGATTGGTGAAATTCACTAGCCATGCATTAGGACATAATTCTTTCATATCTTCTACAATACTAAGGATTACAGGAATGGTTCTGAATGCTTTGAACATACCCCCTGCACCATTGGTTTCCTGTCCCAACATTCCATAGGATAAGGGGATTCTCTCATCCTTGATTCTTGCATTTAAAAGACCTACACGGAACTGAGTGGTAACAAAATCTGCGTCTGGAAGAGCCTCTCTTCTGTCAAGAGTTAAATGAACCTTTACATCATAGGGGGAAGCATCCCACATACGCTGTGCCATTTTTCCTACGATTTCCAGCTTCTCTTTTCCCTCCTCAATATCTACCAGCCAAATTTCCTTGATGGGAAGCTGCTCATAACGCTTGATAAAACCTTCCATCAGCTCTGGAGTATAGCTGCTACCGCCACCGATTGTTACAATTTTTACAGGTCTCTTTTCCATGATTCTCCTCCTTTTTATAGTAACAAATGCTTTTGATATCTCTATTTTCAAGGATTTGAGTTGATTTGTCAATACTTCTTTATGCAATAGGTACAATGTTCTTATTCTTTTTCGTTTTTCTACTGAAAAGTTGGAACAATGTTCCCATTACCCGAGAAATTAGTAGACTTGAATAGAATGATTCCTATAAATTAACTGGTTGTGCTAGAACGTGTGTGAAAATTTTTTATCCTTCTAGGATTGGATTGTAGGAATGTCTCCCTTCTTGATGCCCAGCATCCTCACAGGCACTAGAATTTTTTACTTTATCTGCAAAATGCTTCTCATAGTCTCGATTAAAATACCCTGCATAAAGCACATCAAGAAGATACATCACAGATACATTTATCCCAAAGGTTCCCAGGTTTTTCACTAACTTTTCTCTGGTTGATACATATAAACAAATATTACAAAGATTGGAAAGAGAATTGTTTCCATAAGAAGTAATTGCTACAGAAAGCAATCCTCGCTCCTTAACCTTTTCTATCACCTTTAATACCCGTTTTGTCTCTCCAGTGTAAGATATCAGAATAAATCCACTATTCTTTTGACAATAACATGCCTGGTAATATCCCTCGTCAGTTTGGGTACAGATATGAACAGATTTTCCCAGCTTCATCATTTTATCCCGAAATACCTCTGCTACTCCCATCTGAGCACCAGAAGCACATACATAGATTTCTGATGCCCTATCAATCATATCAATGGTCTTCTGTAAAATCTCTGGTTCAATAAGAGACTGACAGTCCCGCAAAATTTCTTCATACAATATTTCAATTTTATTTGCAACTGTTATATCTTTGTCTCCTTTATCAAACGGAAAATTAGGATTTAAGGACTGAAAATGAGCTGACAGATAGTGAAGTTCCTTTAAGTAATCCTCCCTAAAATCATTAAATCCTAGATATCCAACCCTTTGACAAAACCGGATAATAGAAGAAGGAGCCACATACAACCGTTTTGCAATCTTTCGCACACTGTCGTCTTTAAGCTCCTCCTGCCGTTCCATAATATAATCCGCAATTCTGCAATCAATATCTGAAAAATGCTCCCGATTCAGCAGCTTCTCCTTAACCAACATATTTATATTCCTTCCTACTTTTATGACCAAACACATTTTTAGTTACTAATTCTAAATCAATAGAAATCTGCTAAAAATAGGAATAAAAATTTCTACAAACAAAGGGTTACTAAAAGTCTCGAAAATATAGCCTAATAGAATATCCTTTTATCGCAGAGGCTGTTGAAAAATGTAACTATTCCACAATATATAGATATTTTTTAGTATATAGACTATATATTGTATGAATCTGTTATTTTACAACAGCCCCATCTTCATATTATCTTCTATTTAAAATATTCCACTCCTGATTCAAATAATCTCATATCCTGTTCCCCATAGATATTCATAGCAACAGCCTCACCCCTTCTTTCGGAATGAGCCATCTTGCCCAAGATACGTCCATCTGGACTGGTAATTCCTTCAATCGCCATATAAGAGCCATTGGGGTTCCATAACTCGTCCATGGTAGGCTGACCTTTGTCATTCACATACTGAGTAGCTACCCGTCCCTCTTCAAACAATTTCTTTAAGGCTTCTTCACTTGCTACAAACCTTCCCTCTCCATGGGAAGCTGGATTACAATATACCTTGCCCAGCTCTGCCCCCATCAGCCATGGAGACTTATTGCTCATGACCTTGGTGTACACCATCTTGGACACATGCCTTCCAATGGTATTCATAGCCAGAGTAGGTGAATCGGAATGTTGTTCCATAATGATACCCTCTGTCACCAATCCCAGCTTAATGAGAGCCTGGAATCCATTACAAATACCAAGCATCAAACCATCGCGTTTGTTTAACAGATTTTGAATCTCCTCTTTCATCACCTCATTGCGGAACACAGCAGCAAAAAATTTCGCAGAGCCTTCCGGCTCGTCTCCTGCCGAGAATCCACCTGGAAACATGACAATCTGAGCCTTTTTAATTTCCTTTTTAAACGCCTCTATCGAATCCCGAATATCTGAGGCGCTTAAATTTTTGAACACAAAATCCGTAACCGTTGCGCCTGCACGCCGAAATGCAGCAGCACTGTCATACTCGCAGTTCGTTCCTGGAAATACAGGGATAAATACATGTGGCTTTGCCACTTTATGTTTACAGATATAAACCTTTTTGCCCTTTTCTCTTACATCATAAGTCTCGTTAGGA
>DEPC01000062.1 GCA_002358555.1 Hungatella sp. UBA3402
CTATATTATTTTATCAGACTTTCAAAACTATCAAAAAGTTATTTTTCAAGTAGACGAAACAAACAATTGATAAATTGATAGTCACATACACCACTATAAAACTTTTAAGTAAAAATTTCGTATAAGACACTTTAGTGTATCATAAGTTTGCAAACCAAAATACACAAAAAAAGTGATATCATACGACAACCTTATTTTACAACGACAAACATATCAAAAATTAAGAGGGGCAAAAAGCCCCTCTGCTGCATTACCATTCCTTTTTCAACTCCATATTCCAATCCATCGAAAAAGGCCCGTTTGCCTGCGCTTCCATGCTGCTGATAAGCTCCGCACGCTCTGCTGCGCTGCTCTGTGAATCCTCTATGGACTCCTCCGACCAATAGGAATACCCATAGAGATAGCTTTTGTTAAAATCCTCCCACGAGCCGTAAAGCGCCTGCGCTTTTAGTGCCGCCTCTAAAATCTTGTCCAGCGCCTCCTCATAAGTGCAGTAGCCAGCCGCATAGCCAAAGCCCATCACCGTTCCGACACGGCTTAAATCCCACGCTGCAATCGCACCGTCCCCGTAAGCTGCCTGTGCATCAAAAGCTGCTAACAGGCTGATGTACGTTCCGTCATCAAGCCCCTGCTCTTTTAGCTTGGCATCAAATGCATCACGCTGTGTTTCCCCATCTGCATTGTATTCCAAAAGGGCATCTAAAGCATCCTGATTGTGCCCTTCTGCCATCAGCCAGTCCACCGTCTCTATCAGGTCATCTGCGTTCTCCACGCCCCAGCTGCTTGACAGGCTTAGCTGCGCCTGTGAAGAAATGGCCTCAAGCTGGTCCTGCGTTGCGCCGGCCTCCTCGAGCCCCCTAAAAGTCTCTGAAACGCTGGCTCCGTTCACAGAATCTAAGATTGCTGTCATACTGCTGAGAAAATCCTTGGTCCCCGCCTGCTTGGCTGCATCATCTAAGAGCTCCAGTACAATGATTTTCCTAGCTTCCTCAATATCATCATCATTTCCGACCATAACCACCATAAAATAGCTGTCCGCAGTTTCCACAAAATAGCTGTATGCCTGCCCCCTGCCTGTCCCGCTTTTTGCCACGCCTTCCCGTGCAAGACAGTGCTGCGCACCTTCGAGAGAAGGCGCCTCGATATCCGTCCAGTTCACCGTTACGCCAGCGCCATTTAACGCCATGTCTGTTATATAATCCGCAAACGCCTCAAGGTTTTCAATATCGCCCGGATTTCCCGGAATATTGGACTTGGTGCATCGAAGGGAAATACCAGAAAATCCTTTTCTGACAGTATCGCCATCGAGTCCCATCATGGTGCATCCTGCTGAGAGCGGCATATCGGTCTGCGTGAGCCCCTCAAGCAAAATTACTTTATAAGTGCCGTCTGAGGAGACATATTCCTGTGAAGCTGGAAGCTCTTCTGGCGCTTGTGTTTCCTCCTCTACCGCCTTGTTCTCTACAGTGTCCGCGGACACTGCCGCGCTGTCAGATCTGTTGTCTGCTGTGCCTTTGGGATTTCCGCAGGCTGTAAGCATCAGTCCAACAGCCGCCGCTAATACTGCTACATTTCTTTTTTTCATTCTCCTTGCTCTCCTTTGTGCCCCTTTGGGCAAATTTCATACCAATAAACAGTATAACATGTTCCAAGCTATATTTCTACATAAATTATTTGGAATTGTGTATACTGCTTATCAAAACTATCCGATAAAATTAAACATAAGTTTATATTATTCATTTGATACCATTTTCAGCAGCATTTATTTTTGAATTTATTGCAGCTATGAAAAGATAAAAAAAATAATCTTTGCGTCGCCTATATAATACTCTTTTTCTTGACCGCTGCTGAACCCTTATCTTATCAATTCCCATTGCGAACGTGACAAACTTATATTATAATTATAATAAAAAAAATAATGAATTTTGGAGGTGTTGTATGACAAAACGGAATGTTTCAACTACGAAAAAAACGAAACCAGTCAAAACTACAAAAAAGGTGAATACTTCATCAGAAACAGTTCAGACTGAAACAGTTCAATCAGAAGCTGAAGCAGAGGTTCAGCCTTTAGAAAAAAACAAAGCAAAAACTGCCAAAAAAGAAACTGAAAAAAAAGAGACAAAAAAACCGGAAAAAGCATCGAAAAAAGAAGCTGAAAAAGCCGAGGAAGAACCATTGACCCCGGAAGCAGTTGAGGAACCAGCCTCAGAAAAACCCAAAGCAGAAGAGTACACGACACCCCGAAGAAGTGTCGCATTTATCGGTTCAGAATGCTACCCCTTTGTAAAAACCGGCGGTCTGGGAGATGTCATGTATGCGCTTCCAAAAGCCCTGATCAAACAAAACTGTGATGTGAAAGTAATTCTTCCACGCTACAAGTGTATTCCGCAGGAATATCAGGAGAAAATGGTATTCAAGGGTTCTTTCCAGATGGATTTATGCGCGGACGGCAAATCATTCTATGTGGGAATCATGGAATATGTCTGGGATGGTGTTGTATATGATTTCATTGATAACGAAGAATTTTTTGCCAGTGGAAATCCATATACAAATCTGATTGACGATATCCCTAAATACTGTTACTTCGCCAAAGCAGCGCTGGCGGCATTAAACTATATGGACTGGGTTCCAGACATTATCCACTGTCATGACTGGCAGGCGGCGCTGGTTCCTGTATTTTTGAGAGTAAAGTTTGTAGACACAAAACTTACCTCTGCAAAAACTGTTTTGACAATTCACAATCTGCGGTTCCAGGGCATTTATAATATTCCTACAATCCAGTACTGGTCAGGACTGCCGGATTATGTATTTAACAAAGATGCACTAAAAACAGGCTATGAAGATGCCAATATGCTCAAAGGCGGACTGACCTATTCCAATATCATTACAACGGTCAGCAATACATATGCAGGGGAAATCCAAAATTCATACTATGGCGAGACACTGGATGCCCATTTACGATACCATTCCAACAAACTTAGAGGTATCGTAAACGGAATCGACTATGATATCTGGAATTCGTATACAGATGACAGACTGTATGTAAATTATGACATCACCAATGTACTGGAAAAGAAAAAGGAAAACAAACACAAACTGCAGGAAGAACTTGGACTGGTTCAGGATGACCACAAATTTGTTATTGGATTGATTTCCCGCCTGACAGACCAGAAGGGGTTAGATCTGGTCAACTCGATTATGACTCAGATTATGGATGAACATACACAGATTGTCGTGCTCGGTTCCGGTGATCAGCGGTATGAGGATTCCTTCCGGTATTATGAATATACATACAAAGGAAATGTATGTTCTAACATCATGTATGACGAGACAAGGGCTCACCGAATTTATGCGGGAGCGGATGCCCTGCTTGTGCCTTCCCAGTTTGAGCCTTGCGGCTTAACACAGTTAATTGCCATGCATTATGGCACAATACCGATTGTCCGTGAAACTGGCGGTTTAAAAGACACTGTAGAGCCATATAACATGTACTCTAACATGGGGAACGGATTTACGTTTGACCGTTATGATGCCGGCCTGTTGCTGGATGCCATTAACAGGGCGAAGAGCTTGTATTTCCTGAACCGCTGGTGCTGGGACGAAATGGTTCAAAGAGACATGGATAAGAATTTGTCATGGGATAATTCTGCAAAACAATATAAAAATTTATATTTAGATTTAACCTGATATGTTTTTTATATACTTCGCGGTGTCCTTTACAGGCACTGCGGAAGAAAAAGACGGAGTGAAAAAGCAGCAGCAGACACTCCGTCTTTTTTATGTACACGGCGTAAGAAAAAATTAACCGCTTCTACCCGGTTGCATACATATGCCCCTGACAGGCTCTACAAGGCCCGTAGAGCGACAAATAAACCTTCCCTGCACAATTCTATACCTAGAGGTGAAATAAGCCTCTAAGGTGCCTTAGAAGCTGCGAGAAGCAAAGCTATCAAAAGTGCTCTTGCGTTACTTTTACTTTCGGCAAAGTAACAAAGGCTAATCTTGTCCTATCTCCACATCCGGCTCATGCCTCCCGGCTCTGGCGTGTGATAGCACATATTTACATGAAAGACGATTGCAACAACGCTTTTCCCCTGTTTTGAGTATGTATAATCCACTCTAAAGGTTGTCAAAGCGTTTATTTCATTGCATGCAACATCTAAAACCCTCGCCTTAAAGTTATTGAATTTTGTATATTTGTCCTCACAATCGCA
>DEPC01000225.1 GCA_002358555.1 Hungatella sp. UBA3402
TATATAAACTTTTTTAATTTCTTCTTGATTCATTCCCAAGCCATTATCCAGAATCCTGATGATACCTCGATTTCTTAGCTCATCATACTCTGTTCGGATTTGTACATGTCCGTCTTTTACATACATACCTACCCCATGAGTGATAGAATTTTCTACAAGAGGTTGAAGAATCAATGCTGGAACCATGATATTGTGAAAAGATTCGTCTAAATCAAATGTAAAATGAATACGTCCGCCAAATCGATGTTCTAATAGTGACACATAGATTCCTAGATTTTCTATTTCTTTTGAAAGTGGAACTGCTCTTATCGCAAAATCTAAAGCATATCTTAAAAGTGTTGCTGTAGAATCTAAAAGAAGGGAAGTCTGGTCTGCTCCTTCTATATATGCAGTTTGTGAAATCATATTTAGAGTGTTAAACAAAAAATGAGGATTTATCTGCATCTGCAATGATTTCAGTTCACTGGTTCTTAAAAGATTGGAAATCTGTAGATTTTCTACTTCCTTCTGATGAAGTCTAATCTCAATATCTGCATGTTCACGAAGCCTTTCCATTTGCCCTTGAATGGTCTTAATCATGGTGTTAAAGACTTTAACCAGAATATTCATCTCTTCATTGGAAGCAGAATGTAGGACTATCTCTTTATACTCGGATAGATTTTTTGCATGGTATCCTCGAATAGAAGAAGTCAGCTCTGTAATAGGGTCCACAATAGAATGAGAAATTCCAATAGAATAGATAATATCTACCCCCATCATCAATATAAGAAAAATGCTAATCAAAACAATATAAAATCGCTGAGTAAGGCGCAGTCTTGCCATCACCACATGGGTATATTCTAAAATTTGATAATTTAAACTGCGAAATTCTGCACTTACCGCTTGATACATAGTTTCTGCTTCATAATATGCTTCATTCTTGGTATCCTGCTGTCTCAAAATTTCATTTACATAAACTCCATAATTTTCTAGCATCTTGGCTACATCTGAAATATCCCTTTGATATATGGTACTGATTTTTAAGCTTTGAAGGACTTCCACAGATGCTTCTAATCTAGATAAGGATTTCTCCACAACTTCCAACACTTCATTGTTTCCTTTTGTAACATAAACCGTAAGTCCAGAATGTAGATTTTCAAATTCCTGATAAAAATAATGAAGCTCCAACTGCTGGGCACTGGACTGTTCATATTGAGAATCGGATAAGATACAAAAGAGAATGGTGGTTATGCTCAATAAAAAGGCAAAGAAAATGTTCTGTCCAAAGAATATATTTAGTTTTCTTTCTGTGGTATCTGGATAAGATTTCCATTGTACAAATGCCATATCACACCCTCGCTTTCGTATACATTCACAGTATTCACGTTATCCTTGGTTATACTGATGCTTTCAATAAGAATAACATCTTTTTCTGGAAGTATCCCTGCCTGATAGTTTTTCAGCACCTCCACGGCAAGATTTCCTATCCTATCAGAATCTTGAATAATTGTAGAGTAATACCGTCCAGAAGCTACATGCTCCAGAATCTCCGCAGTCTTTCCAAAAACCACTACCCGAATATCATCATATTCTGGCCCCATGGAAGTAAGGATTTCTCCTGCAATACAAGAAGTATAGCCTTCAGCACAAAAAATGGCATTGATTTTAGGATTTTCTTTCAAAAGTTTGGGCAGCATCTCGCGAAAGGTAAGAAGGCTATAATTTGCCTCCATCACAGTTTCTACAAAACAGTTCGTATGTAGGGCCAACTCGTCTTGAAATCCTCTCAGCCGTTCTCTTTGATTTTCGTTGGAGGAGGTTCCAATAAATACTGCAACATAAAGTGGTTCTGATACCCCCTTTGTCATATCTCTTCCTGCTAGACGTCCTGCTTCATAGTCATTAATTCCAATATAGCAGAGCCGATTTGATTCTTGATTGTCGTTGTCAATAAGTACAATGGGAATCCCCAAATCGGATGCATCCTTTAATGCATGAACCACTTGCTTGTCACTGTCCCCAGCAGTAATAATCCCATCTGGACCTGCACAGGCTGCTAACCGAATTGCTTTGCTTACTGCCTCTGCATCTGGCTCTATAAAACCTACAAATTTAGTATTTGTATGATAAAATTGGTCTGATTGTTTCATTCCATAGGCAATATTTCCCCAATATCCTGCATTGGCAAAGGGACTGATAAATGTAAATCGGCAATCATAAGAAGTTTCCTCTGGTTTTATATCATCTGACCATAAAATCACATAGAAAAAGCTTAGGACAAATAAGAAGAAAGCTGCGATTAGGCAATAAAATACTTTTTTCATAATAGGAATACCTTTTATCCTTATATTAAATAAATTACGACAATTTCTTCTCTTTCAAGGTGTTATTGCCTTTAACTTAGCACAAATAACTAACAACTTCAAGAGATAGATTTTTGTAGATTTGACAATAGAAATATATTAGCTTAGCAAAATTAAAGTATATTGCAAGATTTTGCATAAAGACAAGATAGTATATTATTTTTGACAAGCAAATATAGATTTCTAGCAAAAACTTGGAGATGAAACTCTGATTTCATAATGATATTATATCATTATGAGATAATAGAAAGAGGAGGAATTGATATGAAAAAAACATTATCTATGCTGTTAATCTGTGCGATGACAACCTCTGTATTAGCTGGCTGTGGAAATAATAGTTCACAGGAAACTACTCCTTCAGAGACAAAGGCTGAAACAGAAGCCACAGAAACTGCCGAAACAACTCAAGTTCCTGAAACTACAGAGGCAACTACTGCTGAAAAAGAGACAGAGAAGAAAAGCACTGATACATATAGCTGTCAGTTATATGGCACCGTTACAGATGCAGGGCAGGTTATCAGTGAGATGATTATTGATTTTGGGGATAGCAAAAAAGTAACTAATGTAGACAAAGATACATTCACAGTCCATGCAGTAGCATCTACAAAAGAGTTTCTAGAAGGTACTGAACTAGAAAGTTATGGAGATTATGAGATTGACCGTGCCATTGTAAAAACAGAAGCTAAAGGACAAAAGCTCACCATCTACTTTGACCAATCCGAAGGGGCAACTCTTGCTTATACCTCGGGCGGGAGAAATTACCCTGCAACTTTAACCTATACAATCACTCAAAATAAACCAATTACATTAACTGCTGCAGACGGAACTGTTCTGGAAGAATCTTATACAGCAGAATATACCTGTGATAATACAGTAATTGACGAGGAAACTGCTAAGTTTGAATCGGTAATTGTAGATGGAGGTATCAATTATCAGTTTTATAATGCAGGTTCTGACATTGATAAGCTGGTTGTCTGGTTTCATGGCAATGGAGAGGGAGACCTTCTGGAATCTGACAACAATGTAGCACAAATATTGGGTAACAGAGGAGCTGTTGCATGGGCTTCCGAAGAATTCCAGACAATCTTTGGTGGTTCACATGTTATGGCGTTTCAGGCGCCAGACACCTGGTACTATGCCCAAAGAGACGGCCTTCTTGATAAAGCTGCTGAGGAAATCACAGAAGCTGTTCAGAACTATAATATTGACCCCAAAAAAATTCTTGTAGCTGGTTGTTCTGCTGGAGGCTATATGACTTCTCGAATGATTATTGCTCATCCAGAATTGTTCACAGCAGCTATCATTAACTGCCCTGCATATGATGTGGCAAGTGACCGCGGAGGTGAAACCCCTACTGATGAGGAATTGACTGCTATCAAAGATTCTGGAGTTTCTATCTGGCTGGTACAGGGCAGAACTGACAGTGTAGTTGCAACTGATGAATGTTCTAAACGTCTATTCAATATCTTGACAGAAGGAATGGATATATCAGAAACCACTATCAAGCAAGAACTAGAGCAGAACTCTGATTTTACTACCTATGAGACATCAGATGGCAAATATAAATTATCTCTCTATGATACTACAGAAGAAGACAAACTAAGATTTGCAGAAGACTATGACTTAGATGGTGTGATATCCGAAGTACAATATAGCAATCACTGGTCTTGGATTTACACATTGAACAATAATCCCCAAGCAGCAGATGGTACTCATATTATCAACTGGGCAGCAGGATTTGTAAAATAAAAAATAATACGCAAAAGTAATGCATCAAAGCTAGGAGCTGTTGTTTTGTGATATGCTCCCTTCTAAGTGACAAGTTTTTGTTATTTCACTTGTCTACCTAGAAGGGAGCATATCAGAATGATGGTCAAGTTTTTTTGGAAAAGTTTTGACATAATCA
>DEPC01000209.1 GCA_002358555.1 Hungatella sp. UBA3402
GAGGTGAAAGACCAGATGGTGGGCTGTGAGGAGCATGTGAGGCTAGCCCAAGAAGCAGCACAGAGATGTATCACTCTAGTAAAGGATACAAAACATAATCTTCCTATCAATCCAGAGGAGAAAAAGAGAGCTAGGTTAGTATTTATCCAGTCAACTCCTACCAGCAAGAGCTACAAAGGTGACCCAGTAAAACAGGTAGCGATAGAAGAACTGGAAAGAGCAGGTTTTACTGTAGATGTGGCCCCCAATTTTCATGATTTGGAGGCAGAGGAAGGCCCAAAACCAGAGCATATGAGGAAAATGATGGATTGTGGAAGCATGAAAGAATTTTCAGAGACTTATGATGTAGTATTTTTAGTGTTGAATATTAAAGGTTATGCTCAAGAAAATCATGTAAGACTTCGGTGGAGCTGTAATCATTCCAGTGAGCTTCCATGGTATGTCACAGAGGTTCCAACAATAGGAATCAGCTTGAATTATACCAACCATTTGATTGATGTACCACAAGTTCACACATTTATCAATGCATATGGCAATACCAGGACTAGCATTCGCACAGCGATTGAAAAAATCTGCGGCAGAGGTGAATTTAAGGGGACAGCCAGTGATACCGTATTCTGTGGGAAATGGGATACCAGATTGTAAAACGGCATAAAGAAAGACCTTAGTATGACAGAGATAATTTCTACACAAAACAATAAAATTCTGGTTTATTGGGACTAGAAAGATACGAAAGGAGAAGGTTTTATGGGAAAGCAGCCCCTTGAAGAAAATGGCGTTCACCGCGCCAAATTGTGGGAAATTGGTTTTTATGCTTTGAACAACACTTCAACAAATACATATATGATGCTGGTGGCGTCCATCTCCTATTTCCTAATTGGAATTGTAGGAGTAGGTGTGGTATTAGCTGGTTCCATTGTCACAATCATGCGTGTATGGGATGGTGTAACAGACCCATTTGTAGGTTATGTTGTGGATAGGACTAACGGAAAGTTTGGAAAAAACAGGCCCTTTATTGTAGCAGGGCAAGTGATTATGTTTTTATCAACCTTTATCATGTTTCGTATGCTTCCATCTATTCCTCAAGGAATACGGTTTGTTGCATTCATCATTATTTATGCAGTTTATATTGTTGGTTATACCTGTCAATGTGTGGTTACTAAGTCTGCCCAGAGCTGTCTCACCAATGACCCTAAACAGAGACCAATGTTTTCTATGTTTGACTCTGTTTACAATATTGCATTGATGAGCTTGTTTTTCCCAGTATATCAGGCAGGAACCTTAGTTCCAAAGTTCACCATTACCACAGCTAATGCAGCTGATAAGATTGCAGCAATGGTAGCAAAAAATCCTAATCTCGCTAATGTCTTAACAACAGGAGAAGATGGAATCCAAACCTTGTCTGCATTTTACAATCCAGAGATGTGGCAATATATGCAACTTGTATTTGCAGCAATGTCTGCAGTGTTTGCCTGCTTTGCCATTGTAGGTCTATGGCGTAAGGATAGACTAAAATATTTTGGAACAGGCAAAGTAGTGAAAGTAGGATTAAAGGATTATGCAGATGTTCTTGCTCACAATCGAGGAATTCAAATGTTGGTAGTTGCAGCAGGAAGCGATAAGTTAGCGTTACAATGCACCAGCAACTCAGCAGTTACCATCTGTCTATTTGGTGTTATCTGTGGTAATTATGCATTTAATGCCTCCAACTCAGCAATTACCAGTATTCCAATTATGTTATTCTCTGTATTTGGTATTGGCTATATTGCAAGACAGTTGGGACAAAAGAAATGTTTGGTTGTAGGCTCTATTGGCGCTATTGTCAGTGCAGTGCTTTTAGCTATGTTGATTGCTTTTGGAGGAGCAAGCAGCATGATGCTTCCCACATTCTCACTGACAAAGCTATCCACATGGGGAGGACTCTTCTTACCTTCTTCCTGGAGCTTTTTCGGAGTGGCATTTGTAGTATTGTATATCTGTATGAAGGGATTTTCAAATTTAAGCGGCAGTATTGTTATTCCTATGACAGCAGACTGTGCAGACTATGAAACATACAGAAGTGGCCGTTATGTGCCAGGTCTTATGGGAACCCTGTTCAGCTTTGTAGATAAACTGATTTCTTCCTTGGGTTCTACGCTTGTATCAGTTATTTTTGCAATGATTGGTTTTCGGGAAGCTCTTCCCACTTTGGAGACACCTTTTAGCAATGCAGTTTTAGTAGCTACTTTATTCTGCTATCTAGGTATGCCAGCTATTGGATGGGTCTTAAACTTAGTTTCCATGAAATTCTATCCTTTAACTAAAGAAAAGATGGAAGAAATTCAAGAGGAGATTGCCCGTATTAAGGCGGAGGCAGCAGTTTAAAATTTATTTGGTAATATTTCATTTGTTCCTTGTATTGATATAGCCTTCCTAGCATTACAAAGAACATTTGAAAGTTTAGTGGATAAAACCATTAACTAAACTCGTTATGCCAGGTAACTTATTATGATAATTTAGAATTGAAACTAAAACTAACACTGAGCCCTTGATTTCCACTAGACCTGTGGTTTTAGAGCCAGTAACCCTAAATCCCCACAAATCTGCTAATAACAATTCCCTCTAACTCGCTATGGTAAGACGAGAGGATTCCTAACACAGATTTGTGGTAAAGTAAGAGTTACTAAGGCTCCTGCAAATGCAGGTATAGTGGGAATCGAGGGCTTATCTGCGTGTTGGCAGATTAAGAAGGTGTAATTGTACAGACCAAAAGGCCAAAGAGAATTTTTTGTAAAAATAGATGCTGAAAAATTATTATAGATATTAGCTATTAATCAAAAAAATTTACACGATGAACTTTATATTTCTCATTGAAATAATGTATAAAATCATGTA
>DEPC01000011.1 GCA_002358555.1 Hungatella sp. UBA3402
AAGAGTACAAACAATTCTATCTGCAATGCTTCAATCACTTTTTCAAGAAAAACTATCAAGACGAAACAAAATGCCGGCAATTTCTCCGTAAAGAAATGCAAGCCCTCCAAAAAAAGATTATTCTCTGTATCCAAGCTGCCGAAACAACAGAATATGGAAACCGGAAGGAAAACAATATATTACAGAAGTTTATCCGCAAATTCCATGAGCCATTACCCTCCTACGACAAAGTAATAGAACAGTGGACTTTGACAGAAGAATTCAAAGAACGTTACGAAAAAATAAGTTCCAACCCTGAGTATGGCAACTTACCTTATACAGAAGACATGGCAGTAAGGCTGGATATCAGCTATCGGTATCAAATGTTCTGGTATGCCATACATTATCGGGAAGCCGAGTTTATTCACCGGTTAAGCAGGTGCGATGAAGGCAAACAGCGCACACAAGAAGCCTATACCCAAAGATTAAAACGTTTGGCTTGCGTAATGCCTGTTTTCATCTCTACTTTCCATTCTCTACCCAAGTATATGACCTATGCGGAGAACGGAAAATGGGATATTCCTTTATACAATGGAATAGATCTGTTGATTGTAGATGAATCCGGACAAGTTTCACCCGAACTTGCCGTTCCCTCCTTCAGTTTGGCCAAGCAAGCGATTTTAGTAGGTGATATTCAACAAATAGAGCCTGTATGGTCCATTTCTGATGAATATTCATTCATTAATTTAAAGAATCTGGGCATTGTTTCCAACCAGTCCTCGGAAAAATACCGTTTTTTAGAAAACAATGGTTTCCTTTCTTCTTCCGGAAGTATAATGAAACTGGCACGTAAAAGCTGTAATTTTACAGTAAAAGGTGAAAAAGGAGCTTTTCTGACCGAACACAGGCGATGCGTAGATTCCATTATTGCCTATTGCAATGATTATGTTTACCACGGCAGGTTACTTCCTAAAAAAGGTAACGAAGTAAAATACAAGTCCCTCCCTTCCAAAGGATATGTACACATCAACAGTTACAGCAGCCCTGGAAAAACAGGAAGTCGCCTCAACCGGGCTGAAGCGGAAGCCATTGTCTGTTGGCTGGAACTGGAAAAAGATAATCTGGAAAAGACCTATAAAAAGCCTATTCATGAAATTGTAGCCGTAGTAACTCCTTTTAAAGCCCAAGAAGCCGAAATACGGCATCAAATACAAAAAATATCAGGAAATGAGAAATATAAAGATATGATCATCGGCACAGTACATTCCCTGCAAGGTGCCCAATGTCCGATTGTTCTTTTTTCAACAGTCAACTCTCCCGAAGACTATTCTCTTTTTATGGAGCGTGATGGAAAATACAATATGCTCAATGTAGCGATATCGCGCGCTCAGCATCATTTCATTGTTTTTGGCAACATGAATATTTTCCATCCGGAAGAAAACACCCCGGTAGGAAATATGGCTAAATGGCTTTTCGATGATCCATCCAACGAGATTTCCAACAACTTTATTTACCAACAGGAAGTTCCGCTGTGCACCTACCACCCCACCCTTCGTCTGTCCACCACAGAAGAGCATATCCAGGTTCTGCACCAAGCTTTTGAAAAAGCAAGACACCGTCTGCTGATTGTATCTCCATTCATATCTATCCACGCCATAGAAAACGACCAGTTGGTTCCGCTGATACGCCACACGGTACAACGAGGAGTGGATGTCACAGTCTACACCGATTCGTCTCTAGATTATGATACGAAAACCAATCAGTTGCTCAGCCGTGCCGAAGAGGGACGGAACATATTAATAGAAAATGGCGCAACCCTCATTGAAGTAAAAGGTATCCACAATAAATCATTGGCCATTGATAACCATACACTTATAGAGGGTTCTTTCAACTGGTTATCTGCCAACCGCCATAAAGAATACTCCCGCCACGAATGTTCCATAGTTGTATCATCTGTTCAAGCCGATGAGTACATCAACAATCTGATAAAAGAACTAGAAAGCAGAGAAAAAACCTTTCAATCCCTATCTAAGCCTACAATCAATCTTGACATTGACCAAAAATATCCGGGGTTCTTTACAAAAGAATCTTTTAATGATTGTACAGAAGAAGATATTTGCCGTATAAAACAAAAAGTCCAAGAGTTAGGCATTCAGAAAACAGTCCTTCCACCTTATATCCATAAACAACGTGAAACTTTCCCACGTGCTTATGAACCTTGGTGCACAGAAGAAAAGGAAATTATATGTGAGTTGATGCAAAAGACCAATCATCTTTCTATTTTTATAGAATGTCTGCAACGTACAGGACAAGCAATTCAAATTCAGATAGAAGGCAAAAACAATTGATTATAACCCTGAACTGATATCCTTTTTATGATATTCGGGAAACTTGGGAAACAAGAATCAGTCCCTATACGGAAGAGAGGAAAAGACAAATTACTTTTTGCCTTTTCCTCTCTTCCGTATAGCATATGCAACTCCTGCCCAGAGTTCCTTATTTTTTGGAATACATCCAGGTCCATTTATGCCAAAGACTCTCTAACGGTCCCTGCTTATGTCCTTTCAACCACCATTTGCAGAACTGTACTTGCAACAAAAAGAGTACAAAACCAACCAACAAACTCAACGTATATCCACAGTACGGAGCCAGATAAAGTCCGAAAGGGAAATAAATAATAGCTCCGGCAATAGATTGGGTGATATAATTGGTCAGACTCATCCTACCATAATAACGAAGATTTGATACAAAATTCTTGAACCTATCCCGTTGATAAAGCAATACAAAAGAAGCAACCAGTACAAATGTAAAAGCGAACTTTCGCCACATATCAAAAGCAGTTCCGGCAGTCTGGCGAATGAGTTCACTGTCACTAGCCATAATCAACTCTTTCAGTTGGAAAAGCGGAGCAAAAGAGATAGCGGAAATGATAAGAGCCTTCACCCAAAAACGAGTATGTTTTTCGGAAGTTACAAATAATTGTTTGCGTCCGATATACAACCCCATCAAGAACAAGCCGGCAGTCTGCCAAAAACGCCCTGCTCCCAGAGCCCAATATAGACTGGCTTTCTGACCAAAGGTCATATTCTTACCCAAAAACTCCCACAAATTCCCCTCTTTGGTATATTCCGCCACTTCTTTATACATCGCGCCCACTCCCCAATCGGGCAAAGTATGAGAAGGATCAAACAGACCTACTATATAATGATACCACTCAACGGGCTGCAATAGAAACAAAATAGCCGTAACAAGTATGGCACAGTCACTCCACTTGCGCACCACGAACAATACGATTCCCACTACCGAGAACAGCAACAACACATCTCCTGCCGGAAAAAAAGCTGCATTCAGCGTAGCAAAAGCTACCAATAACAGCAAACGCCACAGAAAACGATAACCAAAATCTTTTCCTTTACGCTGTTGGTTAGCCGACTGAATATAAAATGTAAATCCAAACAGCAAAGCAAAAATGGCATACGATTTTCCAGCCAATAAAGTAAATGTAACATTGAATACCCCGTCATTCAGTATATTCAACCATGCAGGCTGGTCTACCGGATAAACCGGAAAGATGAAATGCTCCAAACTATGCACTAAAAGAATTGCCATGACTGCAAATCCCCGTAAAGCATCCACCACCTCAACGCGTGGCAGTTTTTCTGATAATTGTTTTTCCATGCACTAGTTATTATTGTTTATTTAAAATTCGTTTTACCCAGCGGTTGGCCGGTTTCTCAAAATAGTAATAAGAAAGCAGACTCAGCCCGATAGCGACTGCAAAGATAAGCGGAATACTGATATACAGACTGATATGCCAATCGTATGTTTGCGCCAACTGCACATAAGCAAATAATATCCACTATACTCTCCTCTTCGGTGCTATTCCTGCTCTACATATCCGGGGGAGCGGTGAGCAACATTGGATAATAGACTACAGACAATATCATCAGAGTTTTGACAACTCTTACCAAAAACTGTATATTAAAAAGAGAAACTGATTTCCTACAATATTTCCTTTAAATTCCAAGCCTGTATATGCCTGACCCCTTCATTGGAAGGGAATTGTACCTCATCCATGGAAACGACATATTTTTCATAATTATCACCTATCGTCAGCAAAGGAGCATATTCCCGTTCCATGGTTTGTGCCGTTTCCAACATGTAAGTTGCTTGGAGATAAATCACTCTATCGTCCTTCATAGCAACAAAATCAACTTCTTTATCCCGAAAAGAACCTGTATATACAATATAGCCTAAACGACGAAGTTCCAAATATACTGCATTCTCCAACAAATACCCGACTCCATAAGCAAAGCCCGGATAAAGAAAATTCTTAAAGGACAAGTCATTCAGATAATACTTGCAATTACCTGCCACCACATCCTTTCCTTTTATATTGTAACGTTCTGTTTTATAAGCAAGAAAAGCTTCTTCTATATAACCTAGATAATTAGATAAGGTATCATAACTCACCTTCCGGTTCTTGGATTTAAAGAAATTAACAATATGCTGAACGGAAAACAGATTGGACGCATTATTCACCAAATAAATAAAAATATCATCCAATAACCTTACATCACGAACGGGTTTACGCTTCACTATATCACGCAACAAAATCGTATCTTTCACAGAAGCGACGTACTGTTTTTCTGACTCGACAGTGGGCAGGTTGTACAATTCGGGCAAACCGCCTTTCTGTAAATAGGCCAAATAAGAAGCCCGACCGGCAGGTTGCTGCATCAACTGTAAATATTCAGCATAACTATAGGGGAATATATGAAATTCTACATAACGTCCCGACAAAAGAGTGGCAAGTTCACTGGAAAGCATTTTAGAGTTAGAACCGCTGATAAACAATTCACTCTCTTCGACAAAGTCTTGCGAATGGGAGTTTACAAACCTTTCCCAGCCATCCACATTTTGAATTTCATCGAAAAACAAATATACTTTTCCTTGCGGTTTAAGCTTTTCCCGATAAAAACGATACAGACTTTCCAATGCTTTATAATCATCAATAAAATCAAATTCCAGATACTCCTTATTTATATATAGGATATTAGCCGGATTTACTCCTCGTTCCGAGACAAGACTTGAAGCAATTTGCCTGAGAATATAACTTTTGCCCGAACGACGTTGTCCTATAAGTACCTTCACCAAGTTATTCCCCACAAAATTGCCAATCTTGTCGGTATAAGATTTCCGTTCCAGTCCCAATTGATACGTATTTCCACCCCAAAAGTTATACTTTTCTAAAGCTTTCCATTTATCGTCCATACTCGAATCTTTTCCCACAAAGATAGTTTTTTTCGAGTATAATCGAAA
>DEPC01000081.1:0-3928 GCA_002358555.1 Hungatella sp. UBA3402
AGTTTCCCCTTTGTATATCGAAACTCTGCTTCTGTAATACTCCCTTTGCGGTAAATTTTACAAAGAATTGCCATACACTTTGCATACTCCATTTCCCTTGTCATCCGATTCCTTCTCATTCTAAAATTTTCACTATAAACTTCTTTATTGGTTCATTGAATTTAACAAAATGAACATCTCTGGCAAAAGCGTTGACCCATTTGGCTTCCATTCGTATCCCATGCTGTCATTGCTGACCTTTAGCAACGATTTCTGTTTCAAAATCTGCCTGTGGGCTTCCCCTGCTCGGAATATTCCCACCCTTTCGGAAGTGTCTGCCTGCTCCCCTTTTCTGTAAAAGGTTCTTTGCAGGTCTGTTGGCATGAAGTACAGCTCATGAATCCGTTTTGACGGATTGTTTATCAATGTTCTTTTGCTGCTTCCAAAACCTTCTTCCAATTTTTTCAAAATTCGACACAAGATCTATCCACAGCATGATATAATTCTTTTGTAACCGCCTTGTCTGCCTGATGGCTTTAAGCGGCTTCATTTTCATGGATTTATGATACCAATACAGAGAGTGGAAAAACATTGACAGAGACTTGACCATACATTGACATAGAAATTTTTGAAGGAGAAAATCATTTGAGAAACCGGCCTACCTTTGCAAATATAATAAGCATACTGCTCGAGAATAAAAAGAAAACCTATCAGCAGCACCAGCTTGTCCGCAGCTTATTTTCCGCATACTTGAACGATGAACTTCCAAGCGGTGAAATATATGCAGAAGACAACACCATGTACAGCCGCTGGTGTACCGGAGCAAGACCGATACCTATGGAAATCCTGCACATTTATGAGGAAAATAATTTTGAGATCATGGAAGAAGATTTCCGGTGCAAAATCATTCCGAACCTGATAAATGAATCACAGGCACGTTCCCAAATAGAAGAGCTGATCAATGACAGCCGCAATATCATCGGCAACAAAACCGCAAATGAAATACTTGCACTTACCGATAATGCAGCATTTTTTACTGCCACGATCCGCTATGCCATTCTGTCAGACCACGAACACAGCAGCTTATTTTCACCTGATTTATCCGATACCATACAAAACAGCCGCCTGCCTTCCATTACGGAAGAATTTGTAGGACGTAAAAATGAGCTGAAAGAATGCGGAAAACTGTTGCAGGAACGCCCCACGCTTTTTATCATCGGCGTGGCAGGGATCGGAAAAAGTGAATTTGCAAAATATTATGCGGACAAAAACCGTAAGAAATATACAAATATCATTTACCTCTATTATGCAGGAAATTTAAAGAAAAGCATTGCAGGCATGGAATTTGACGATGATACCAGTGAAATGACCGAGGAAATGCTTTTTGATAAGCACTATAAGATTTTGAAAAAGCTACACCATGACAGCCTTATTATCCTTGATAATTTCAATGTACTTCCAAAGGATGACAGCTTTTTCAGGGAATTTGCGCAGAATGGTTTTCAGCTATTGATAACCACCAGATGCCATCCTACGCAGTACCCCATTATGGAATTAAAAGAACTGGATACAGATACCGAACTGCCGGAACTGTTTTACCGCCTATGCCCTTCGGCAAAGAAAGATACACTGGCAACAAAGCAGATCATACATACCGTACACAGCCATACTCTGACTGTTGTGTTATCTGCGTTGTCCTTATCCGCAAGCGGCATGGAAGCGGAAGAATTGCTATATCAATTGCAGACCTGCGGACTGAGCATTTCTTTCGGTGAAGCTGTTGAACTATATAAGGATGGGGATTACACTGACGGACTGATGGCAGAGCATTTAAAGAAACTGTTACAGCTTGGGAAACTGTCTGATCCCTGTCTTGATGTCCTGCGTAATCTTTCCCTGCTCTCTGCCTCCGGCGTATTAAAAAATGCTTTTAAGAACTGGCTGAAACTGCCTTCATTAAATGATGTGAATTATCTTGCCAAATACGGTTTTATTCATGATGACAAAGAAAACCGGAAAATCAGTCTGCACCCACTGATAAGAGAGATTGTTGCACTGGAAACTTTACCGTCCATATCAAACTGCCATACACTGCTTGACAGTCTGCATTGCATCTGCCTTGTGCATGGACTGGAAGTTAAAAGACCACATAATGTGATTGATTCGCTTATCAGCATTACAGAAAATATTTTAGCAGACATACCAGAGGATTATCTGCTGTTCCTTCAGGATATGTTCCCATATCTTGAAAAATATCTTGTGACGGACTATCTGCCAAAACTTGTAGAACGGATAGAGTATGTAATGAAACAGGATACGCATTCCTACTGCGACAGGGCGTTGCTTCTTGACTATAAGGCAGAACTGTTTCTTATCAAAAATGATTATAAAAATGCCTTGAAGAAACGGTTAAAAGCTGTCAGTATCTTAGAACCGTACCATACGGAAGATGCTGACCAGCGGACAGCAAATCTGCTTTCAAACCTGTACAACAATCTTTCCAATACATACCTGCTGATGAAAAAGACGAAAGAGGCTGCTGAAATGCTCCATACTGCTATAACCATCCGTCAGGAATATACACACCTCGGGCTGGCAGAATCACATGATATGCTGCAACAGCTGCTGAACCTTACCAATATGCTGATCCTCTCCCAAAATACAGATATGGCAAAACAGGTTCTTTCCACCTATGAGAATCTTGTTTTGGAACATAAGGGAACGCAAACTTTAGATAACGGAGTCTGCCAGATGATGTATGGTGCGATTGCGCTTTCCGAGGGCAATGCTAAAGAAGCTGAACTTCATCTTTTATCTGCGGAGAATATTATTTCGGAAGTCATGGGAACCGATAACGATTATGCTAAAACTGTTTATTTGTACCTGAACAACCTGTATTCCCGATGGCAGAAACCGGAACAGGCTTTGGCGTATAAAAATAAATATCTCGAATGTTCCCATCAACGTGAATAATAATTTTGGACACTATGAAAGTTAGCGAAAGTTAAAACTTTATCCAAATCATAAAAAACAATGTCAAAAACCGCATAAAATAAAGGTTTTTGACATTGTATATACTATTGTGAAACATAAATTTGCTAATTAGTGAAAGTTAGCGAAAGTTAAATTATGCCCTCAAATGTCGTACTATTCAAATCATTCGGTTCACCCAAATATTCAATCAGCACCTTGCCCATTAAAACACACTCTCAAAATTTGTTCCTAATTTTCTTCGTCATCTAAAATATCTTTGACCAATTTTTCAAGTTCTTTCCGATTTGGTAAGTATAACTCATATTTAGATACAAATAAATTACTGTCCATTCCATACGTTGCATATTCTACCAATAATTCATCCTTGTTTTTGCTTAATATAATTCCAATAGGCGGATTATCATCTGGCATATTTTCTTCTATTGCAAAATAACCCATATACATGTTCATCTGCCCAATATCTTCATGTTGAACAGAGTTTTTCTTTAAATCTATCAGAACAAAGCATTTCAAAATTCTATGATAAAATACTAAATCCACATGGTAATGAACATTATTGATTGTTAAAGGATACTGCCGCTTAACGAATGTAAATCCTTTGCCCAATTCCAACAAAAACTTTTGTAAATTGTCTATAATTTTTTGTTCCAAATCATTTTCACTATACTTTTCCTGCTCTGGAATATCTAAAAATTCCAGCGTATATGTGCTCTTTACAATATCTTCCGGACTTTGGCACTCAATGCCATTTTGGGCCAACTTTAAAATTCCTTCTTTATCCCTGCTGGAAGCCAATCGCAAAAACAACGCTGAATCCATCTGTCTCCGCAATGTTCTGACATTCCAGTTTTCCACAACACATTCTTTCTCATAAAAGCTGCGTTCGAGTTCATCATCTATTTTTATCAATTCGCATATATGAGACCATGATAATTTGTCAGACACTGTCTGACAA
>DEPC01000081.1:4238-4372 GCA_002358555.1 Hungatella sp. UBA3402
TTGTCAGACACTGTCTGACAATTTGAATATTTTAAATAAAACTTTCTCATATTATTTAAGTTTGGACGACTATACCCTTTTCCCAAACGTAATGTCAGCTCCTTTGATATTGTGGAAAGCAAATTTTTTCCATA
>DEPC01000233.1 GCA_002358555.1 Hungatella sp. UBA3402
AAAATATTTCTCAAAATCATATACGATTGTTGAGGTTTTGATATTCTCACCTTCCAATAGCTTTCTGTAAAATCAAAGACAACACAGATTTTTCTTTCCAGTCCTTTACTACTGTCAAATGTTGTAAATATTGCGGAATCTTCTTTTGGCTCTGTTTTTCCCATGGAATCATTATCTGATATGGTTGCATATACGGTCTTTTTATTAAATTTATCGGGATATCTTTCTTCTAAAATATTTAAGGTATCAGACATTGCTCCTGTTCTTGCTCCTAAACATAAGATATCTGCTGGAATCTGCTCTGCCAAAAATGGTATAATTTCTTCCTTTACCATCGCTTCAACCTTGCACGAAGCATTTACTCCCGTTATTTCTTTCTTCCAGACCCTTCCAAGCATTGCTGCCAAATGATTAGATAAACGAAAACATTGAGTAAATTTTAATCTAAGATGTTTTTCCATGAATCCCTTCATAAAGGATTCGACATTTAATGTAGTTTTATCATATATTTTCTGTTCCATATCGCCAACTGCGATAATCTGTATATCTGGATTATAATCTTTTACTAACTCTAACAATTCAGCCAGTTCTTGTTCAATATCTTGATACTCGTCAATAATCAGAATGTCATATGTCAGCAAGTGATATCTTTTAATAAGAGATTTTTCTTGGATAAATCTCTGTATAAGGTCTGGGGTTCCTACAGATATACCCATTCTGCGCAAAATCATATATGCCAATCCATGATAGTTTGTTACTGTGACCCTTTCCCTTTTTATCTTAGATTTTGCATCTATTTTTAGAAGCTTATTATAGGTTAGATACAAAATCCTTTTCTCGCCTGGCAATCTATTGCATAAACTTTGAATCGCCGTCGTTTTTCCACTGCCAATACAAGCATCTACAAGAATATTTTCCCCCTGTAACGCCCTGTCTATAAATAATTTCTGCTCGTCTGATAACTCTATATCAAATGGTATCCCCATATAAAATACTCCTTTTATATTCTATCAATATCAGTTCTCAACGCACCACATCACAGACAGTTAGTCGATTTTTGTCCACTTGAAATTTTATATCAAATCCTGCAAATGCCACTCCATAAATTCTATTAGGGTCTTGAACATAAGTTGGTCTTGGGTCCTGTGCTAAAATCCCTATGACAGCCTCTCTTTTTTCTGGTGGATATCGTTCTAGAAGATTTTGAGGAAATATTACTTCTAATTCATGCATTTTTGTCTCTCTTGTATAGCCTTCTGAAGCCTCTGGTTTGCAGTCTGTAAAAGGAATATAAGGTTTTATATCATAAATAGGTGTCATATCTAAAAGGTCTACTCCAGATACTAAAATGATTGGCCCCACTTTTTCATCTAGTTCTATTTCCTCCAATTTTACGCAGGATAGCCCAATATCATTGGGGCGGAAAGGCGACCTTGTGGCAAATACACCTACTCTCTTTTTTCCTCCAAGCCTAGGAGGTTTTACAGTAGCTGACCAATGCTCTCTGTTTGACTTAGAAAACTTCCATAAAAGCCAGATATGAGAAAATTCTTCCAGTCCTCGTAATATCTCAGGATTGCGGTATTCTGGCTCAAAAATGATAGTGCCTTGAAGGCTTTCTACCAAGCCGCTTTGTCTTGGAATACCGAATTTATCTGGGAAGTCTGTATGGATATGGGCGATAATTTTCATAGAAACCTCCAAAATTCAAGTTATGTAGTTCTGTGTTCCTACCATAATCATATCAGACAATAGGGAAAAAACAAGATTGACAATAGACATATTGACAAATCTTTTCACATTTGCTAGACTATTATAAGAACATATGTTCGTACTAAATTGAATGAGAAAGAGGGGGATTTACATATGACTGCTATTACTATATATTGCAAGCATTGCCATCAGCGGTTGTTTGATATCATTCCTGGAACTACAGGAAATATAGAGATAAAGTGTTGCCGATGCCGGAAGATTATCAGAATTAATCTTTCCCATACAGAAAAGAATAAGGACTACCTAGCAAAGGAATGAACCAATTACCAGATAGCAGGAGAGATACATTGCAAGCAGCAGTGTATCTCTCTTTTTCATTGCACAGTCCCATGCAAAGGAAGTATGCCGTTAAGGCGGTGCATGGGGTGTGGCGAATAGGGAAAGGAAAAGAGATGAATTATTATATTAAAATAAAAGGGACAGAAGTTCCTGTTACAGAGGAAATCTATAAAGTATATTGTCATGGGGACAGAAAAGAGCGTTATTTTCGGGAAAGTGATTACAAAAATAAAACATTTTTTTATGATGCTTTAGATACAGAGGAGTTAAACGGCAGTGATATGTTCTTTGATGCAACTGCTGAATCTGTGGAGGAGATGGCTGAGAGACACTGGCTTTTAGAAAAGCTAAGAGAAAGTATGAAAGATTTAAATGAAAGCGAGAAGGAAATGCTTGTTAGGCTTTATGTATATGGTGATTCTCTTCGCTCTCTGGCCAGGGCAAAAAGGATTCCGGTTACTACACTTCAGGCCCGTCATCAGAAGCTTTTGAAAAAACTTAAAAAAAATCTCGAAAAATAATCGTACATATGTTCGATTCGGCGGATAAATAGTAGAAGGAGGAAAACAATTATGAAAGCATTGAAGAATATGCAGCGATGGTTTATTAACATAGCTTTAGTAGCCGCCTTACTTCTGGCAGCAGCGGTGTGGCTTCCAGGAGCATTCCACATGAAGGCCTATGTGGTGAAGAGCAGCAGTATGGAGCCTACAATAAAAGCAGGAAGTGTTATTTATGTCAAACCATATGGTGACAATGAATCTGTTTCTGCAGGAGATATTATCAGCTTTCATACTGGAAATGTGATAGTTACTCATCGAATTATGTCTGTAGATTTGGAGAATGGCACGGTAATTACAAAAGGGGATGGAAATGAAGTTTGCGATTCTGCACCTCTCCCTTTAAGCGCCATTGAAGGTAAAGTTCAGTTTCACATTCCAGGTATTGGTTATTTGCTCCTTCGTTAATATAGATTCTGGAGGAAGATTTTATGCAAAAAGAAGAAAACATGCAAAAACAAAAGTCGAGATTTGGCAACCGAGCTAAAATCTTGGCAGCCATATGCCTCCTGGCTCTTTTGAGCTTGGGTGGAACCATGGCCTATATGACAGACCATGAGGCAGCCCAGAACAAATTTACTGTAGGTAAGGTAGATTTTAACCTTTATGAAAATGCTTGGGATGCAGAGTTGCCCGATGGTACTTATGCGACTCCCAACGATGCTACAAGTTCCGATGCAACTAGCTCTAATGCCACAGGTTCTAATGCTTTAGGTATCAGACAGGCGGAGAATATGTATGCAGGAAAGGTTATCAATAAGAATCCAGCCATCAAAAATAACAGCAAAAATGATGCGTATTTGAGAATGACAGTAAGGATTCCTGTAGCAAATGTGGTTACTGCAGATATTTATGGCAATGTGCTCAATGGCGGACAGGCAGTTGAAACAGAGCTGTTTACTTATCAGGCGAACTATGAATCAACTGGTATGAGATTATTATCATGGGACCCAATCGTAGAGCCAGGATATCATATCTATGAATATATTTACACTGGAGGAGGTGATGAGGAAATTCCGCTGCCAGCAGGCCAGGATATTTCGCCATTGTTTGACACTGTCACCTTTGCCAATGTGGTAGGTGGGCAGATTGATGAGAATACAGAATTTATCTTTGTAGATTTCAAGGCGATTCAGTCAGGTGGCTTTAACAGCCCGCAGGAAGCTTGGAATGCATATGAAAATCAATCACATCAATAATTTAACTTAAAAATTTTATCCTTCTATACAAGCAGCAGGGGGATAAAGAGGATATCTGCTGCCAGAGAGAGCATAAAAACCTTTTTGGAGCAAAACCTCAAAATAAACGATAACAATAGACCGTAAAATAGTTTGTTAAGTCTGCTTTTAATATAGAATCCTATCTTAATTTTAAAACCCTATCTATTATTTTCATCTCTCCTTTTTCTTCATTTGGACGTTTAAGTCTTCTATAGCAGCCAAGCCAAGCTGTTGTTTTAATCACAACAGTTGGCTATGGCTGCATTCTTGTTTTTAAGTTAAATATAGAGGCATTTTCCCTAAAAGAATCAGCTTACCAACGCTTGAAGCTGTTCCAGCAATGCACCTCCGCCTACCTGAATATTCCCAACCTGGGCGCAGATTCTCTCCAGACATTCCATTTCCTTTAATTTGTACAGAGTCTTATTTTCATCCATCAACTTTGCTGTGTTGAGCAGGGACCTGGTGGAAGCAACTTCTTCCCTTCTGGTGATTACATTGGCTTGAGCTTTCTTTTCTGCTACAAGTACTGTGTTCATGATATCTCGGATTTCTCCTGGCAAAATAATATCTTTGATTCCAGCACTGCAAAATTCAATACAATAGTCTGATTCGACTTCCTTGAGTCTCTTAAAAATAAATTCGGAAATTTCTTCTTTTTGCTCTAAAAGCTCATCTAGGCGATATCTGCCAATATACTCCCGAATCGCCAGTTGAACACAGGAATAAACTTGACTTTCTAAATTTTTGATTGTCTCAATCATAACTCTGGGTGCAACTACTTTATATGTAGACATAAGATTAATTCTCACATTGATTCTGTCTGCTGTCAGAATTTCCTGGCCGGAAATTTCTAAAGGACGGATTTTTAAATCAATCACTCTGCACAATACATCTTTAGAATATACCCAATAATAGTAGGTTCCTGTCTGCAGCTCCTTTACAATCTGATTGTTATAATATAGGATTCCCAGCTCGCCTGGTTGAATCTCAATTTTTTTGTAATATTTTAGAGGAATCTGTGCTAAGTAGGCTTTATTGACGTTATTTGCGGCCTCTGGTTCCCTCATATCCAGAAGTTCCACGCTATATCGGTTCCACACATTCCAGTACAAATACTCTGCCTCTGTCAAAATTTTGCTTGCAACTCCATTTTCTTTTAAAATCCCGATATGGCCTTCAGGAATCATGATATGAAGTATTTTTTCCGAAAATGTTTTATCCTGTTCCAATAGAATTTCTTTTGGGACTTTATCAAATTTCAAACTGCCGTCCATATCTTCCATAAGTACTTCATAGCCGAAATTTTTTATAAAATGATAGGTTCCACAGGAAAGAGTTTTGATAAAGCGTCCATCCTTCAACAAAAATCCACATTGATTCTGATTGATTTGATATTTCATGATATTCCCTCCTCCATTCGAGTATTTTTTCTTTCTTGCGATTCCAACCTAGTATTCCATCACAGAAATTCTTGCGGGCTTTCCATCTGACAAAACTCTCCGATATCCGGCATCCTATATTTAGAAAACTTTTTCTGCCTATAAACCTGTAAGTCGAAACACAGAGGCTTTTAGGATTGAGATATTTTCTTATATGGGCTATGGGATATCATATAGTTTAGCCTGGTTTGGAAGCACAGGCAGAATTCCTGCTGCATAGTTTTGTTCTGTGAAAAAGTTGAGGCTGTATATGCTGATGGATTCTAGGTCTTCCTCATTAATAGGCACACGTGACAGGTGTGTTTTGTTTGGATGCTTTAACCACTAAGCAACGGTTTTCACCGGCGGGATTCGAACCCACGTAGGCCAAAATGGTGACAATCTTCAGTCCATCACTGAGCGTCATGTTTTCATGCTTTCGGAGGCATACCGTACTGCAGCGCAGCGGCACCGTCAGGCTTTCATGCCTTGACTGTAATCCGAAACATGAATCTATCCTAACATAGGCAAAGCAAATTATCATTTCAAAAATGTTGCGAAGTTTTTAAAGTTTATAGAAGTAATATGTGATATACTATTATAGTTCATTAAAAAATGAATGTCTCAGTATACCAGATGCTATCTAAATATCCAAGAAACTGGATATAAGCAAATAAATTGATAGGTTGAGGAATATCGTCTATGTCAGAATACAAAGAGCTCATTAAACAATTTGATAAAATACGGTCCTATGTTCGAGATTTCTATATCTATGGATTTAAGACGAGAGAAGACTTTCGAGAAAAAAGTGGTAGAACCTATGACAATCAACGCCGCCGGATGGAGAGTTGGTTTTCTGAATATATACGCACAGACCAGAGTGGCCATAAAAAATCTGTATTTCTCACACTTGATTCTAGCCGCATGGCAGTAAACCCTTTGTATCAGGCATGGAAATCAAAAACATTTACAGACAATGATATTTCTCTGCGATTCCTTTTACTGGACCTTCTGGCTGATGGAAAGTTTAGAAGTCTAGAAATGATTGCAGATGAAATTCAGGAAAATTATGGCTGTTGTTTCGATATACAGACAATTCGCCGAAAACTGGCATTTTACGAAAAAGAGGGAATGATAATTCGGAAAAAAGAAGGAAAATGTTATTTGTATAGCAGAAGAAATTCTATTGCGCAGACACATTTAACTTTGATTCCTGCTTTGACATTGGCTGTCAGTTTTTTTCAAGGAGTTGCACCTTTTGGATTTATTGGCAGCACAATTTTAGATTTTTGGAATGAGAAAAATGAGAAATTTCGTTTTCGCAGTGATTACTTGATTCACACTCTGGAAGATGAGATTCTTCTTATTATTTTAAATGCCATGGAGCAGAAGAGGAAAGTTCTTGTTACTGTAAAAAGTACGAAAACCCGCTATACCAATAGATTGGATATTACTCCTTTAAAAATTCTTGTCAGTACTCAGACAGGGCGCAGATATGTATGTGCTGGACAAAGAAATTCTCGCCGTCTTGGCACTTTCCGTCTGGATTCTATTCAAAGTGTAGAATTATTAGAACCAGATGACTGCTATGATAATTATATGAGTTCTTTTGAGCATATATTTCCCTATGTCTGGGGGGTATCCTTTGGAAGCTTCCAGAAACAAGAGCCAGAATCTATTTCCATGAAAATTCAGTTTGATGAAAAAGAGGAAGATTTTATTCTTACTCGTCTGGAAAGGGAAGGGAGGGGAGGAACTTTAAAACGAGTGAAACCAGGTTTGTATGAATATATCTGTTTTTGTCTCGATGCAATGGAACTTCTTCCATGGGCAAAAAGCTTTACTGGCAGAGTATGTTCCTTTCATTGTTCTAACCCTAGTGTAGAAAAAAGATTTTGGAATGATATACAACTGATGGAGTCCTATTATCTAACTACAGGAGAATATATTCGTCATGAAAACCAATGATAGTTCTTTATTTTCAGAACTTTATACCTGTTATTATCAGGTAGTTGCAAAAATTCTTGAGGAAAGTATGCACCACCCACTCACCCGTCGCCAGATAGAAGCGATTATTCGCAAATATGGATATGACGAAAGTGCACTTTGCATGGTTCCTCGCCTGCTTCAAGGAGATTGGCCCTTTTTAAAGCCAGATAAAGGCTCTAGAAAAACCTATATTTCTGTTTTAAAGAATTCTCCTTTTTGGCAGCCACTTACTCGACTGCAAAAGTCTTGGATAAAAGCGTTGATGTATGATTCCAGATTTCAATTGTTTTTTACTGATTTGCAGTTAAAGGAGATGGAGGAATATCTTTCCGATACACAGCCCCTTTACCATATATCTAATTTTTGTCTGTTTGACCAATATAAAGACCATGACCCATTTTCCTCTGTAATGTATCGGGAACATATGAATACCATTCTTAGTGCTATCTGCGAACAACGCTTTTTGTCAATTTCTTATTTATCACGGAAAAAAAACATTTTGACTCATACCTGGCTTCCTTGTCGTCTGGAATATGGGCAAAGGGATGGGAAATTTCGCCTCTACAGTATGGGTATATGTAAAAATGGTGCACAACGCATGGATATTTTAAATGTGGCAAGGATTCTTTCCATTAAAAAGACAGAAACTATTTATTCTGATTCGATTGATGTAGATAAATTTTTAGAGAGTGCATTATGTGAGAAACCTTTGGTACTAGAAATTACAACAGAGCGAAACGCTTTGGAGCGTGCTCTACTTCATTTTTCTTGTTATCAGAAAAAGGTGGAACGTCTGAGGGATTCCAATACTTATCGATGCACGATTTACTATGATAAGCGGTGGGAAACAGAGCTTTTGATTCAGGTGCTTTCCTTTGGCCCAGTAGTAAAGGTACTGGAACCAGAATCATTTTTAGAGCAGATAAGAGAAAGGGTCAGAAACCAAGCTGTACTTATGGAAAAGAGAATATAAGGAAAATATTTTTATTGCATTTTTCGGAAATTTTTATATAATAGCGTTAAAATGAATATTGTGGACAGAAGTGATATTTTGAAGAAGGTAATCTTATCTAACCTAAAGATAATGGAGAAATTTTCATGGATAACTTTTCTATTGACCCAATCATTTATAAAGGACGGCCTCAAACTATACAAAACCATCTTTCAAAGGAAATTCGCACCTATGAGTTGTTGGATAATCTGCATATCCCATATGAGCGATTAGACCATGAAGCTATCTTTACCATAGAGGCCTGCCATAGCATTGATAAAATTTTAGGTATTGAAATCTGCAAGAATCTTTTTTTATGTAATGCGCAGAAAACAAGATTCTATTTACTTATGATGCCAGGGGGAAAAAGGTTTAAGACGGCTGTTCTTTCAAAGCAGATTGGTAGTTCTCGTCTCTCTTTTGCCGATTCCCAGTATATGGAAGAATTTTTGGATATCACTCCTGGTTCCGTCAGTGTTCTTGGGCTGATGAATGATACAGACAATCAGGTGCAATTATTGATTGATGAGGATGTTATCACTGGACATGAATTTATCGGATGTCATCCATGTATCAATACAGCAAGCTTGAAGATAAAGACCAGTGATATCTTGGAAAAATTCCTTCCTTATGTAAATCATACTTATATATTGGTTCATCTATAATAGGTTCACAGGAGTTATTATGATAAAAGCTATCTTTTTTGACATTGACGGAACATTGAGAGATTTTACAGAAAAGGGAATCCGTCCTTCCACTTATCAGGCCATTGATTTAGCCAAACACAGAGGTATCCATTGTTTTATTGCCACAGGAAGACATCTCTTGGAAATTCAGGAGGAAAATCTTCTTGACAAGCTTGTTTTTGACGGCTATGTCCTTTTAAATGGCAGTCTTTGTATCAATAACAGTGGTTCTATTTTATATGAGAATCCGATTCCTGTGTCCCAGATACAGGCGATGTTGGAACTGGAGAAGAAGATGGGATTCTCTTTGATTTTTATGGAAAGACATTGTATGTATGTGAACCACATTACCCCTCAGCTTGAGAAAATTCAAGCTCAGATTGGCACAGCAGTTCCTCCTGTGGAGCTACATATGGAACGTGGCTTGACATGCCCTATCTATCAGATGATTCCTTATTCCGAAGATTTAACCCACGATCTTCTTACCTCCTACCTGCCTTTCTGTGATATTACTATGTGGCATGATGGCGGTGCTTTTGACATTACTCCAAAAGGAGGCAGCAAAGAACTGGGAATCCAGAAAGTGATAGAATATTATGGGTATTCCAGAGATGAAATTGCTGCTATTGGAGACGGGTATAACGATATTTCAATGATTCGCTATGCAGGCCTCGGAATCGCAATGGGAAATGCTAATGATAAGGTGAAAGAAGCGGCTGATTATGTGACAGATTCTATGGAGCAGGATGGCCTTCTCCATGCAGTACAATATTTGTTGCAGCATTAAGCATGATACTATCGAAGCAGATTTAGTAGCAATTCTTTTGTCAAATTCCATGTTTCATATTTTCCTCTCTGCTTCAAAAGTCTTTCAAAATCCATATACTCCTTGCCACCTTCTATTGGTGGTACAAGGAGCTTTTCCAATACAATCTCAGGAACCTCAAAGTTCTCTTCAAAACTTTTTTTGCTGGAATTTTTTCTATCGCTGTATGTATACCTTTTTAGATTGAGATAGATAACTTTCACTTTATAACTCTTAAACGCTTCTGTCAATTTATCGATATCTTCGATTCTTTTGATTGGGATACCTGAAATTTCTGAAATTCTGCTTACTGTTGTAATGTATTTTTGACTTCCTTCTAAGGTAATTGGAATAATCTTTGATGGATTCTTAAGGAAAAGAGGGTCTAGATTAGAGTTCTTTATAATACGGCTGAAAAACCAAAAAAGTTTTTCCCCTTTTACATTTTTTTGATAGTTTTTATAATGCAATAATTGTTTTCGTTGCTGCCTGTTAGTTATTTTGGTGGTTTTTAACTCAGTTATATAAATATATTTTTTGGCATGATTGATTACTAGATAATCTACTTTGGCATTATCTAAAGATGTAAACCCATTGATTGGAAGGTGTGTTGCAATGGGAAATTCTTTAGCTAATAATTGAATATTTTCAATCTTGACAGCCTCTTTTCTTAACTGCAGCCATAGATAGACAAGTTCTTCGATAAATTCTGAAATTAGCATATCAATAATAACCTCTGCTTTAACCCCTTGTGTGCAGAAGTCATTTATAGTCCACTTTTTTACTAT
>DEPC01000203.1 GCA_002358555.1 Hungatella sp. UBA3402
CCACCCTTTCAAAAGTTCGCTGTAATAGTAGGGATATATCTTAAATCTTTAATAAAAATTTTAAAGAAGTATTACCATAGAATTTGATAGTAACCTATCAGAGTTATCTCTACCGAATCGTAGTTCCTGCTTTTCCTAGAAGTCCAGTCCTGGCCTTATCCATGGAAGTAATGATAGCAATGCGATTATGTCCATGAGTGATAAAATCAATAGAAGCTTCAATCTTAGGTAGCATGGAAGCAAATTCAAAATGGCCCTGGTTGATAAATTCTTCTGCTTCAGAAACTGTCATGGAGGTAATGGGACGTTCATCAGGCTTTCCATAATTTAAAGTTACATTGTCTACACCAGTGAGAATCATCAAGACATCCGCATCGATTTCTTTAGCAAGAAGTCCAGCAGCCAAGTCTTTTTCAATAACAGCACTAGCTCCTTTTAAACAACACCCCTGTTCCATCACTGGAATTCCGCCTCCACCACAGGCAATAACAATCTGGTCTGCATCTAGGACAGCTTTGATAATATCGATTTCTACGATAGCTACAGGCTTTGGGGAAGCAACAATACGGCGAAATCCTTTTCCTGGAATCTGCTCTACATAATTGCCTTTTTCCTCTTCCTGTTTTGCCTCTTTTGGAGAGAGAAAACGTCCTATGGGTTTTACTGGTTTATAAAATGCATCATCATAAGGGTCTACCATCATCTGGGTAAGAATCGTGGCAGTGGTTTTGCAGATACCTCGACGCAACAGTTCTGTGCGGATTCCATTCTGCAAATCGTAACCAATATAACCCTGACTCATGGCAGAGCATACAGACATAGGAGCAGGAGTATAACCTTCATGCTGTCTGCCAAATTCATTCATAGCAGTATGTATCATGCCTACCTGGGGAGCATTGCTGTGTACAATGGCTACCTGCCAACCCTCCTGGATAAAGCCAGCAATAACCTTTGCAGTTTTGACAACTGCAGCTTTCTGTTCTGGAAGATTTGTGCCCAAGGCATGATGGCCCAGAGCAAGTACGATTCGTTTTTTTGCCATATAGAACTCCTCTTTTGGTGATTTTATAATCAGATTTTTTACTTGGGAGCTGATTGCTGCTTGTAATCCATATTATAATATTTGCACATAAAAAAATCAACATTTTTGTGCAATTTGTGATATACTATTATTATGATACTACACTAAAAGCTCATGAAACTCATGTTAGGAAGTACCTGAACCATTATTACTAAATTTACAGCCATACATTTAGTTGAAAGTAAGGAGGAGCGAAGATGCTAGAACTGCTATGGCAGTTATGCTGGCCAGTACTTTTTTATGGACTGATGATTGATTTAGCATCCATTCTCCTTGATGAATATAGTGTTATAGTATACACTTTTGTTGGTGCTGTCTTAGCAATTCCAGTGCTGTTTTGGAGATATAGGAAGATACAAAACCTTAAAGTAATTAGACAGACTTCAGATTGTTGGAGAGAATTTACAGGCAGAGATGGAGCTTTTTGTATTCTGGCTGGAATAACCTCCTGTGGGGCAGTAAATACTTTGATTATTGTTAGTCCTCTATCAGAGCTTTTCCCAGGATTTTCCCAAGTGGCAAAAATATTGTACGAGCCATCTATGTTTTGGCAGATTGTTACTATGGGAGTGGCTGTTCCTGCAGCAGAAGAGGTTGCGTTTAGAGGGCTTGGATTTGTTAAGCTTCGGGAAAACTGTCCGTTTTGGCAGGCAGCCTTGTTATCTTCAGCTTTGTTTGGAGTTTACCATGGCAATGTACTTCAAGGAATTTATGGTTTTATTATGGGAATGATATTTGCGTGGGCTATGGAGAGAAAGAATACCATTGCAGCGCCTTTTTTCATGCATATGGCAGCTAATTTAACATCAGTGGCAGTGATGGCTTTGGGAAAGGTGTCTGGAGTCGGAGAATAGGAACAAAAAGGAGGATATCAGGTGAAACTGCTATCAGTGGCAATTCCATGCTATAATTCAGAAGAATATATGAGACATTGCATAGAATCCCTTTTGGAAGGGGGAGACCAGGTAGAAATTTTAATTGTAGATGATGGCTCCATCAAAGACCATACAGCTCAGATTGCAGATGAATATGAGAAGTCTTATCCTGGAATCTGTCGGGCAATCCATCAGGAGAATGGGGGACATGGAGCAGCGGTCAATACAGGGCTTAAAAATGCCAGAGGAATTTACTTTAAAGTGGTGGACAGTGATGACTGGGTAGATAAAGATGCTTATATGGAGGTCTTAAGGGTTCTTAAAGAGTTTGTATATGGAAATCAGACATTGGATATGCTTGTCACCAATTTTGTCTATGAAAAACAAGGAGCCAGACGAAAAAAAGTTATGAATTATCGGATAGCTCTGCCAAAGGACCAAATATTTACCTGGAAAGATACAAAAATGTTTATGTTAGGGCAATATATGCTTATGCATTCTGTCATTTACCGTACAGAACTGTTGCGCGAATGTGGGTTGGTTTTGCCAGAACATACCTTTTATGTAGATAATATTTTTGTCTATCAGCCCCTCCCCTATGTAAATACTATGTATTACCTTGATGTAAATTTTTATCGGTATTTTATTGGACGAGTGGACCAGTCAGTAAATGAAAGTGTAATGATAGGCAGAATTGACCAACAAATTAAGGTTAACAAGTTGATGCTGGATTATTATAATGAATCAAAAATCCAAAATTGGAAGCTTCGATATTATATGGTTCGTTATTTAGAGATTATGATGGTAATTTCGTCTATTCTTGCTATTCGGTCAGGAACAGAGGAAAATATGGCAAAAAAGAAAGAGTTGTGGCAGTATGCAAGAAAAGGCAATTTTCTACTATTTTTGAGACTTCGGTTTGGATTTCTTGGACAAGGGATGCATCTGCCTGGAAAGGGAGGACGCCAAGTATCAATTGCTGGATACAAGATTAGTCAGAAATTTTTCGGATTTAATTAGGGTTAATTCCACAATAAAATTATTGTAGTCATTCCAATAGGAATGATGTTTGCATTTGACTTTCTGTTGAGGTATAGTCAACATGAAGGGGCAACTTGCGGATATGATTTGTGAGACACAAAAATCTACAGAAATTTCTAGCTAGCAAGATAACTCCTGAAAATGAAATATCAAAAATATAGGAGGCAGCTAGGAGTTGTGTAGAAACTTGTAAACAGCCCAGCTTGTTGGAAGGTTATGGTAAGAGAGTTTAGAAATCCGGTGAGCAAAACATTGTGGGAATATGGTCTTATTACCTTAAGCATCTGGATTATGGTAGTTGGAGTCTACTTTTTTAAATTTCCAAATCATTTTGCATTTGGAGGGGTAACAGGGTTTTCAACAGTAGTAAGTGCTGTTACACGATGGTCAGCAGGAAGTTTTACCTTTGCAGCTAATATGGTACTTCTTGTGATAGGATTTATTTTTGTAGGACGGCAATTTGGAATCAAGACTGTGTATGCTAGTATACTGATGTCAGTATCTTTGTCATTACTAGAAAAGTTATATCCTATGGATAGGCCTCTTACTTCGGAGCCAGTATTAGAATTGATATTTGCTATCTTTTTGCCGGCAGTAGGTTCAGCAATTTTATTCAATATTGGGGCATCCAGCGGTGGAACAGATATCATTGCTCTAGTACTCAAAAAGTATACTAGCTTTAATATTGGTACTGCACTTTTCTTGGCAGATTTATTTGCAGTAGTTTCCTCCTTTTTTATCTTTGGACCTGCTACGGGATTGTTTTCCAGCCTTGGACTTATGGCAAAATCCTTGATGGTTGATGGGGTTATTGAAAATATCAATTTATGTAAATGTTTTAATATTGTATGTGATGACCCAGTACCTATCTGTGATTATATTATCAATGGGCTTAACAGGAGTGCAACCATCTATGAAGCTCAGGGAGCATTTACTCATCACAAAAAATCAGTAATTATGACTACTATGAAACGAAGTCAGGCAGTACGTCTGCGCAATTATATCCGCGATGTAGAGCCAACCGCGTTTATGATGGTTACAAATTCCAGTGAGATTATTGGAAAAGGATTTTTGAGTAATTGAGAATTTATATTGAAAGATACATTCAAAAAAGAGCTTCCCATAGGTTCTCTAATATGCCTGTGAGAAGCTTTTTATCAGAACTATAATATCTTTGTGAATTACTAGTTATCTAAAACTAATGAATGGGATTACAGATACATGATTTGAAAGATTGTTCTTGTAATTTTCCCAGCTTTTCTTTATAATAGAAAATGGATTTTTGTTTTATGTAGTAATGATTGTAGGAAGGAATCAAGATGAAAAAGGAACAAGAATTTAAACAGAAAATATTGATTGCAGATGACTCTGAGATGAATCGGTTAATTCTGACCGACATGCTTGAAGATGAATATGAGATAATAGAAGCAGAGAATGGGGTCGAAGCAGTGGCCGCTATTCAGAAATATGGAGTGGAGCTTTCACTTATTCTGTTAGATATCGTGATGCCAGAGATGGATGGATTCGGAGTTCTCAATGTAATGAACCGATGTCACTGGATTGAAGATATTCCTGTAATCATGATATCTTCCGAGAGTGGCTCCACTCATGTAAAACGTGCTTATGAATTGGGGATTACAGATTATATCAGTCGGCCTTTTGATGCTATGATTGTCCACAGAAGAGTAGTCAACACCATAATGCTTTATGCAAAACAGAAAAAGTTGGCTTCTCTTGTTATGGAACAGATTGATCAGAATGTAAAGCAGAGCACCTTGATGATTGACATTCTCAGTCATATTGTGGAATTTCGTAATGGCGAAAGTGGTCTTCACGTAATACATATTCGAGCATTGACAGAGATGATTTTAAAACATCTGGTTGAGATTACGGACCAGTATTCATTTACTTTGGAAGACATTTCCATGATTAGTACTGCCTCAGCGCTTCATGATATTGGAAAGATTTCTATTCCAGAAGAAGTTTTAAACAAACCTGGACGATTGACCAATGAAGAATTTGCTATTATGAAGACTCATTCAGCAATAGGAGCAGAGATGCTGGAGAAGATGGCATTCCATCAAGAAGAACCTCTGGTAAAAGAGGCTCATGCTATCTGCAGATGGCATCATGAACGGTATGACGGGCGGGGTTATCCGGATGGACTTAAGGGAGAAGAGATTCCTATTTCTGCTCAGGTAGTGGCATTGGCAGATGTTTATGATGCTTTAACTAGTGAACGTGTCTATAAAAAAGCATTTTCGCACGAAGTGGCTGTTCGTATGATTTGCGGTGGAGAATGTGGGGCGTTTAATCCTCTTCTCTTAAGATGCTTGGAGGAGATTGGGGATTTGATGCAGGAAAGACTAAATGACAGCAACTCAGGAAAGAACAATGAAAAAGAATTGCAGAGTCTGCTGGAAGAAAAGCTCCATCCAAGAGGAGTTTCTGTCTCAGAGAGAACATTACAGCTTTTGGAGCATGAGCGAATGAAGAGCAGTTTTTATGCTGCCATGTCAGAGGAAATTCAATTTGAATATACGATTTCTCCGTCTATGATTGTATTGTCCGAATGGGGAGCAGAGAAGTTGAATCTTCCAGAGGTGATTATGAATCCCTTTGAGGATAAGAGAACTAAGAATCTCATAGATATTGAAGACATAAAAGAATTAGCAGATATTTTGCAGCACACTTCTTCTGAAGAACCAGTAGTAAAGTACGATTGCATGATGAATATTAATGAAGAATCTAGGTGGATGCAGATAGTATGTCAAGCTATATGGTCAGGAGAGGAAGAACCCAAACTAACGGAAGTGATTGGAAAGGCAGTTGATATTCATGAGGAAAAGCTTCGCATCGATGCATTGGAGACAATGGCCTCTCATGACTCTTTGACAAAACTGTTAAATTATGAATATGCAGAAAGAAAGGTTAGGGAGAAGAT
The DNA here is from genome assembly GCA_002358555.1 of Hungatella sp. UBA3402. Classification (GTDB taxonomy): domain Bacteria; phylum Bacillota; class Clostridia; order Lachnospirales; family Lachnospiraceae; genus UBA3402. Next base: position 5,942 of record DEPC01000203.1, read on the forward strand.
TAAGGAAAGTCCTGGATGCAGATATGCTCTGATATTTATTGATGTGGACAATATTAAAGAGGCCAATGACAATTATGGCCGCATGTTTGGAGACCAAATTCTAGTACATGTGGCAGAGAGATTGCGCCAGACAATTCAGGAGGATGAAATTGCAGCTAGAGTTAGCGGAGATGAATTCTTGATTTTGGCAAAATGTGAACCTGATATCAATAAGATGGCAGAACGGATAAGTCATGCTCTTGACAGCAGCTATGAGAATTTTAAGATTTCTGTGTGTATGGGGGTTGCAGAAGTAGAAAGCCCTGATACCAATTATGATACCTTGTTCCGCAATGCAGATGCAGCACTTTTGGCTGCCAAACACAGTGGAGTTGGACGATGTAAAGTATATAGGTAATCTACAAAATAAAAGAGGGATTGTAGCTATCTAAGTATCAATATCATTTCGTTAGGATTTATAGTGATTGTTGGAGGAGAAAATATGAGCTTAAAGGAATGTTATGTATGTCTTGGCGGGGATTATGAAGATGTATTGGGACGTCTTCGCAGCGAGAAATTAGTTCAGAAATTTGTTTTAAAATTTTTAAATGATGGAAGCTATGACTTGCTGTGTAAATCTTTAGAGGCAGAGGATTATGAAGAGGCATTTCGAGCTGCCCATACCATTAAAGGAGTATGTCAAAATTTAAGCTTTACTAGACTATATGTTTCCAGCAACCAGTTGACTGAATCATTGAGACAAGGATGGAATCCAGAAGCGGAAGAACTGGTCAAACAGGTGAAAGCAGATTATGAACAGACAGTAGCTGCAATTCATGAGCTTCAGAAGGAGATAGGAAGTTAAACGTGGAAAAGATAGTCTGGCAAGGATTGCTCTATGATTTTTATGGTGAGCTTTTAACAGAGCATCAGCGCCATATTTATGAGGATGTGGTACTCAATGACTTGTCATTAAGTGAGATAGCCGAGGCACAAGGCATTACTCGCCAAGGAGTTCATGACTTGGTGAGACGATGTGACAGAATTTTAGAAGGATATGAGAGCAAACTACATCTGGTAGATAAATTTCAAAAGACAAAAGGTTTAGCAGAACAGATTCAAAAGCTTTTGAAGCGATATCAAGATAATCATGAAGTCTCTCTGCTTACTCAAGCAGAAGAAGTAGCAAGGCAGATTGTAGAAATTTAATTTTTTAGGATATCATTTTTGACAATATAAAAAGGTGTTGCAAATTATAGCAATTATATAATATATAGTTGAATATCAAAGATATTTATACTATGTATTGTATATAGATATTATTTTGCAACACTTTTTATTTATGTGATAAATTATTATGTTTAGAAAATTGTTAGTATAAATTTACAAGCTAGAGTTACTGCTCTCCAAAGCCACAGGGCAGAAGACAACCTGGATTGTAGCATGACTTCCGCCTACAAAGTTTAACTACGAGTTAATTAGCTTTGGAATAAGTTTCCCCTAGTCTATGAGAATCTGCATTAGGAACATAAATGCTTTGAAACTGTAGGCCAAAGGGAAGCTTATTCTAGAGTGCAACTTTTGTCATGTTTTTAAACTAAAAAATATATCTCTTAATTTCCATTGATACTTCTCTTAACATAAGTAGTATGCAACAAATGATGAGCCTTCTCACTTCCTGGTTCACCCAGATAAGTCTCGTACAATTCCTTAATAGCCCAATTCTCATGGGATTTGCGAATTGGATTATCTTTATCAGAATCATATAATACTTTTGCTCTAAGACTGCGGATATCAACTGTATTGCGCACATATCCTGGCTGTTGAGGTTGACCGCCACCATTGATACATCCGCCAGGGCAACCCATAATTTCAATAAAATGGTAATTAGCCTCACCAGCTTTTACTTTATTTAACAGTTCTCTTGCATTGCCAAGGCCAGAAGCAACAGCAACCTTGATATCCAAGCCTGCTACTTGATAGGAAGCTTCCTTGATACCATTCATGCCACGAACATCAGTAAAGTCAAGGCTTTCCAATTTGATACCAGCTAATTTCTCAACTGCAGTTCTTAAAGCAGCTTCCATAACGCCGCCTGTAGCACCAAAGATAACGCCAGCTCCACTACCAAGGCCTAAAGGTGCATCAAATTCTTCGTCAGGTAATGTGTTAAATTTAATCCCTACCTTTTTAATCATACGTCCCAGTTCTCTAGTAGTCAAGGAATAATCCACATCTGGTACACCATTAGCAGCTTGGTCAGGGCGATTGATTTCAAACTTTTTAGCGGTACAAGGCATAATGGAAACAGAGACAATATCTTCTGGTTTTATGCCAACCTTCTCTGCATAGTAAGATTTGGCGATTGCACCAAACATCTGTTGAGGAGATTTACAAGTAGAAAGATTCTCTGTCATATCTGGGAAATAATGCTCACAGTACTTAATCCAACCTGGAGAGCAGGAGGTAATCATGGGAAGTACTCCATGATTCTGAACACGGTCAAGAAATTCATGAGCTTCTTCCATGATGGTAAGGTCAGCACTGAAATTGGTATCAAATATTTTGTCAAATCCGATTCTTCTAAGAGCTGCTGCCATCTTTCCTTCTACATTGGTGCCAATGGGGTAGCCGAATTCTTCACCCAATGCTGCACGGACAGCAGGAGCAGTCTGCACAATCACATGTTTTGATGGGTCAGCAATAGCAGCTAAAACTTCATCAATCTGAGATTTTTCTTGTAATGCACCTGTGGGGCATACTGCAATACATTGTCCACAGGATACACAACTGGTTTCACCCAGACCCATATCAAAGGCAGAGCCTACGAAGGTAGCAAATCCACGCATATTGGCGCCAATTACTCCAATACCTTGGGTCTTCTCACAGACAGCGATACAGCGGCGACATAAGATACATTTGCTGTTGTCTCGCAGTATATGAGCAGCACTGTCATCGATGCAGGAAGAAGTCTTCTCGCCGTCATAGTAAGCTTCATCATCAACTCCTAACTCTTTAGAAAGTTGCTGAAGTTCACAATTACCACTTCTTACACAGGAGAGACATTTTCTCTCATGGTTGGATAACAGAAGCTGTAATGTTTTTTTGCGGGATTTTAGCACCTTGGGGCTGTTGGTCCATATCTCCATGCCTTCGCTGATTGGATAGACACAGGAAGCAACCAGGCTTCTTGCTCCTTTGACTTCCACCACACAGATACGGCAGGCACCGATTTCATTGATTTCCTTTAAGAAGCAGAGGGTAGGAATCTCGATATGAGCCAGCCGAGCCGCTTCTAGGATGGTGGAACCCTTTGGAGCGCTTACTTCTAAGCCGTTAATTTTAATTGTGATATTCTCCATTCCGATTCTCCTCCATTACTTTTTGTAGATTGCGCCAAATTTACATTTTTCCATACAAGCACCGCACTTGATACATTTATCCTGGTCAATGACATGAGGATTGCGGACTGTTCCAGAAATAGCATTATTGGGGCAGTTGCGTGCGCATAAGGTACATCCGCGGCACTTATCTGCATCGATGCGGTAAGACAGAAGAGCCTTACATACACCGGCTGGACATCTTTTTTCTTTGATATGTGCCTCATATTCATCGCGGAAATAGCGCAATGTGGAGAGAACTGGGTTAGGCGCTGTCTGTCCCAGACCACATAAGGAGTTGTCCTTAATATAATAGCACAGTTCTTCCAATTTATCTAAATCTTCCATAGTAGCCTGACCTTTGGTAATCTTGGTCAGAATCTCCAACATACGCTTAGTTCCTACACGACAGGGAGTACATTTGCCACAAGATTCCTCTACTGTAAACTCCAAGAAGAACTTGGCAATATCTACCATACAGTCATCTTCGTCCATAACAATCAGACCACCAGAGCCCATCATAGAACCAATAGAGATTAAGTTGTCATAGTCAATCGGAATATCAAAATGTTCTGCTGGGATACATCCACCAGAAGGACCGCCTGTCTGAGCTGCCTTGAATTTCTTGCCATTGGGGATGCCGCCGCCAATCTCCTCGATTACTTCCCGAAGAGTAGTACCCATAGGAATCTCTACTAAACCAGTGTTGTGAATTTTGCCGCCCAAGGCAAATACTTTGGTTCCTTTGGACTTTTCTGTACCCATAGATGCAAACCACTCTGCACCATGAAGGATAATCTGTGGGATATTGGCATAAGTTTCTACATTATTCAAAATTGTTGGCTTGCCGAAAAGACCCTTTTGTGCTGGGAATGGAGGACGTGGTCTAGGTTCTCCACGATTGCCTTCAATAGAAGTCATAAGGGCGGTTTCCTCACCACATACAAAAGCACCTGCACCAAGTCTTAAGTCAATATCAAAGGAAAAATCAGAACCAAAAATATTATTGCCAAGAAGTTCCATTTCTCTAGCTTGGTCAATTGCAATTTTTAAGCGCTGTACAGCAATGGGATATTCTGCACGCACATAGATATAGCCCTGGGAAGCACCAATCGCATAACCTGCAATGGCCATAGCCTCTAAAACTGCATGGGGGTCGCCTTCCAGAACAGAACGGTCCATAAATGCACCTGGGTCGCCCTCATCAGCATTACAGCATACATATTTTTGGTCTGCATCATTTTGCTTGGCTAACTTCCACTTTAAGCCTGTGGGGAATCCACCGCCGCCTCTGCCGCGAAGCCCAGAATCAAGAAGGCACTGGATTACATCATCTGGAGTCATCTCGGTAAGAACCTTGCCCAAGGCTTCATATCCACCTGTGCCTATGTATTCTTCAATCACTTCTGGATTGATGATACCACAGTTTCTAAGAGCGATGCGGTGCTGTTTTTTATAGAAATCCGTGTCAATCAGAGCTTTTACATTGCCTGCCGGAGTTACAGTTTCATTGTACAAAAGTCTAGTGACAACTCTTCCCTTTAATAAGTGTTCACTTACAATCTCTGGGATATCTTCTACTTTGACCATAGAATAGAATGTGGCATCTGGATAAATAATCATAATAGGGCCTAATGCACAAAGGCCATGGCATCCAGTCTGAACAACGGATACTTCTTCTGTCAGGTCGTTCTTTTTAATCTCGTCCTGCAGAGCTTCCATAATTTGCTGGCTTCCGGAGGAAGTACATCCTGTTCCGCCGCAAACTAATACATGTGAACGATACATCTGGGTTCCTCCTTATTTGATGTCTGCTGCACTGAGCGTATAATCTTCCACTACATGACCGCCAATGAGATGACGTTCCAGAACTTCTTCCGCCTTCTCAGGGGTCATCTTGATATAAGTGATTTTAGACTTGCCTGGCTCCATAACTTCCACAATAGGCTCATATTGGCATAACCCAATGCAACCAGTTTGGGTAACAGATATTTTATCAGTTAAATTCTTTTCCTGAACCAAAGTAGATAATCTGGTGAGGACAGGCCGCGCACCACTTGCGATTCCGCAGGTAGCCATACCCACCACAACTCTGGTATGGTTATGGTCTTCTGCCCGCATACTGACCTGGCTTTGCATTTTTTCACGAATAGCTTTCAATTCTGCAAGAGACTTCATAGAAAAATCCTCCAATCTGGCGGCTAGTAGCTTGCACCGCCGTCTGTTTCTTGTTTATTCTCATTTAAATAATCCATAATGTAGGCAGAAATTTCTGGGGTATCAAAGGGAATATCACCCAGAACCTGCCGAAATTCCCGTGTATCTAAAGTAAAGGAACGATTATTGTATTGATAGCGGTAAACAAAATCTGTCTCAGGATGGTAAACCACCAGAGTATGTATGGTAGTGTTGATATCACCTAAAGGCATTCGGTCAATGTGGGAAAGGATAAACACTGCTGTTACTTTTGTCCCAACATTAGGCTGAGATATAATGGTAAAGCTACCTCCTGTGCTTTCTGCTGCAAGCTTGAAAAATGGGACACCTAGCCCCACCTTCCTTGTGGTACGGCTGGTAAAAAATGGGTCTGTGACCTGCTCTACCTGCTGTGGTGTCATGCCACAGCCATTGTCATCAATTATGATTGTAAGCTGGTCGTTCAAAAAATCTGCTTTAACCGTTATATTCACTAAGGAGGCGCCTGCCCGCGTAGAATTTTCCGCTACATCTAATACATTCAAGGAAATTTCTGGCATCATGGCTATTGATATTTGGCTAAGATGCCTGGGATATCATCAGGGGTAAGTCTGCCATAAACCTCTTCATTAATCATCATAACAGGAGCAAGACCACATGCACCTACACAACGGCAGGAGTCCAGAGAAAACCGTCCATCAGGAGTACACTCTCCATTGGTAATTCCCAAAATCTCTTCCAATTTACTGAAGATAGCACCAGAACCTTTTACATAACATGCAGTTCCTAGACAAACAGAAATTTGATACTTACCTTTGGGTTGTAGAGCAAACTGAGAATAGAATGTAGATACTCCATAAATTTTTTCTAGTGGAATTCCTGTCTCATCGGAAATCATGGTCTGGACTTCAATGGGGAGATAGCCATATATCTCCTGAGCCTGCTGCATAATTGGCATCAAAGCGCCTTTTGTGTCTTTCAATTCGGCAATCACCTTTTTTAAAGCTGCCTCCTGTTCTGGCGTGCCGCTGAAAGGAACATGATCTTTTTTAGCAGTCATGTCAATATCCTCCTCCTAATAAGTTGAAGTACCTTCAAAAATATTGTAATAGTTCAAAAAACCATTAAACATATCTTTGTCTCTATCTTTTTGGTAGATAGAAACATAAAGAACTTTTGAAAGTACTCATGTCGAATTTATATAATTCATGTTTTGTCATACGGGATTCCCGCACACATATATCATATTCTAACATGTTAATGACAAAAAATCCACAGGAATATCATAAAAACAGGCAAGTATCCAAAAAAAGACAGGTTTATGCAGAAAGTGGAAGAAATTTGCTTCTATATAAGAATTGGTCTGCATAATGACTAAAAAATAAAAAAAAGAAAAGGGAAAAACAGGAAATATGTTGAATTACTTGGCTGTCAATGGTATCCTTAAAGGAAAGGTAATACTGCTGAAGTATTACAGGTTCACAAAAAAGTATTCTAATAGGAGGGGAATTATGACTGTTAAAGATGCTATGAATGTGCTTGGTGCAAGAGTTCTGGTAGGGGAGGAGCATTTAGACCGAGAAGTGCGCAGTGCGTGTGGCTCAGATATGATGAGTGATGTGCTGGCATTTTCTAAAGACCACTCCATTCTATTGACAGGTTTGTGCAATCCTCAAGTAATCAGGACAGCAGAGATGCTGGATATTGTCTGTATTATTTTTGTCAGAGGTAAAAAACCAGATGAAACTATTTTAGAGATGGCGAGGGAACGTGATTTGGTAGTATTGGAGACAGGGCATAGAATGTTTTCTTCCTGTGGGATGTTGTATGAGGCAGGACTTCATGGAGGTGCAGTATAATGGCAGATGTAATTGCTCTGACTTATGAGATTTCCCCAGACGATTTTACTAGGGCGGGAGAGGCCAGCAGCGATGTAAAGAGCAAATTAAAGAGAGTAGGAGTTTCACCAGAGGCAATTCGCAAGGTAGCGATTGCCATGTATGAGGGAGAAATCAATATGGTGATTCATGCAGAAGGTGGAATCATTACTGTTGAGATATCTCCTACCGAAATCCGTATGATTTTAGCAGATAAAGGACCTGGGATTCCAGATATCGATAAAGCCATGCAGGCAGGTTGGTCTACTGCTCCAGATGAGGTTCGGTCATTAGGTTTTGGTGCAGGAATGGGACTGCCTAATATGAAAAAGTATACAGATGAGATGAATGTAGAGACCAAGCTAGGAGTGGGAACTACAATCACTATGGTGGTAAAGCTGTAGTCTGTATTAAGTTGCAGGCATTGTAGAATGAAGTATAGGAAAACAGAAGGTGACAAAAAGTTTCTAGAACCATCTGAGAAATAAAACGAGAGGGGTGGAGAGATGGACAAATTCTATCATTCTGTGCGGCTGGAATCATCATTATGTAAAGGGTGTATAAACTGCATCAAACGATGCCCAACCCAAGCAATACGAGTCAGAGATGGAAAGGCACAGATTAATGGAAAATTTTGTATTGACTGCGGAGAGTGCATCCGAATCTGTCCTCATCATGCAAAAATTGCCACCTATGATAAACTAGAGGTTATTCGACAATATGAGTATGCAGTGGCATTGCCGGCTCCATCTCTGTACAGCCAGTTTAATAACTTGGAAGATGTGAATATTGTCCTTAATGCCTTGAAACTTATGGGCTTTCATGATGTGGTGGAGGTCAGTGCTGCAGCAGAGATTGTTTCTGAAGCTACAAGACAATATATATCTGAGCATCAGGATTTAGCTCCTATTATTAGTACAGCTTGTCCATCCGTAGTCCGTTTGATACGGGTGAGATTTCCAAATTTAATTCCTCATCTATTGCCATTAAATCCACCTATTGAGGTGGCAGCAGGTATTGCTGCTGAGAAAGCCAAAAAAGATACTGGATTGCCTAGAGAAAAGATAGGTATCTTCTTCATCTCTCCATGTCCATCGAAAGTAACATATGTAAAAGCTCCTCTTGGCACAGATAAGAGTGAGGTTGACCATGTACTTGCCATCAAAGAAGTATATCCTCAGCTCCTTTCCCATATGAAAGCAGTTGGAGCAGACCCAGAAGAACTGAGTACTTCTGGAAAAATAGGTATCAGTTGGGGCAGAAGTGGTGGAGAAGCCAGCGGGTTATTTTCGGAAAACTATCTGGCAGCAGATGGGATTGAAAATGTGATACGGGTGTTAGAAGATTTGGAGGACGAGAAGTTTAATAATCTGCAATTTGTGGAGTTAAATGCCTGTAATGGTGGATGTGTAGGAGGAGTTTTGACAGTAGAAAATCCCTATGTGGCAGAGGTGAAGTTGAAACGGCTACGCAAATATATGCCTGTGGCAAGAAGTCATATGGAAGAGGGAACACAGGATTATGTGCCCTGGACCACAGGAGTGGAGTTTGAACCTGTATTCCGGCTAGGCGAGAATATGATGGAGAGTTTTTCCAGGCTTGAGAGAGTAGAACGGCTGTGCAAGAGGCTTCCAGGATTGGATTGTGGCTCTTGTGGTGCGCCTACCTGCAAGGCGTTGGCGGAAGATATTGTACGGGGAGAGGCTAGTGAGAGGGACTGTGTCTATTATCTACGAGAAAATTTACATAAATTGTCCCAGGAGGTAGCAGTCCTGGCAGATGATTTGGCTGGACGGGAGAGTGAAAATGGAGATAAAGGTAGAATGAATGCTTTAAAGGAATATATACAAATGATATCAGACGAAATGGCGATTCTGGACAGCAAGGTAAAAGATGAAACAGTTGGGTCTGAGGAGGAACTATGACAGTAGAAGAACTGATAAAAAAAGAGATATTTCAAGTAATAGAAGAAGGAGAAGACTTATCCAGAAAGGTTACAAAAGTCTTTTGCTGCGACTTACTAAGTGTTGCTATGGGAAGAGCACCGTCTGACAGTGCATGGGTGACGGTCATGGGCAATGTAAATACCATTGCAGTGGCAACATTGGCGGATGTCTCCTGTGTGATTTTGGCAGAAGGTACACAGCCGGATGAGATGTGTCGAAGTCGGGCGAAACAACAGGGAGTGACTCTGTTTGCCACAGAGGAACCTGTGTTTGAGGCCGGTTTAAAGGTTCATAGGCTGGTTTATGGCTGAGTTATATTATGACCTTCATATTCATTCTTGTCTCTCCCCATGCGGAGACGATGATATGACACCAGCAAATATCGTTGGTATGTCAGTAATTAAAGGATTAGATGTGATAGCAGTGACAGACCATAATTCCTGTAAAAATTGTCCTGCTGTTTTAACAGCAGCAGAGGAATATGGGATACTTGCAATTCCAGGAATGGAAATTAATACATCAGAAGAAGTCCATGCGGTATGTCTGTTTGAGGAATTAAAGGCTGCTATGGAATTTGATGACTATGTCTATCAACATCTCATTCCATTTCCCAATAAAGAAGAAATTTTTGGGAGACAGCTTATCTATAATAAAGAAGATGAAATTTGTGGAACGATTCCCAATCTCTTAATCAATGCAACTGATATTTCCTTTGAAGGTTTGTGGGAATTGGTGAGGGAATTTGGTGGTATCATGTTTCCTGCCCATGTAGATAAGACAGCAAACAGTCTGATTGCCAATCTGGGATTTATTCCACCAGACAGCAAGTTTACCACAGCAGAAGTAAAAGATTTATCAGAGCTACATAGGCTTAAAAAGGAGAATTCTTATCTGGAACAATGCCGAATTATCAGCAATTCTGATGCCCATTATCTGGAACATATTCAAGAACCAAAATTGACATTAGAAGTGAGAGAAAAAACTGTGAGGGGGGTTTTAGAGGCTTTGAGAGATGGGAAGATACTCATTTAAGACTAGGGATATCTAATCTTGCTAAAATCTGTTTGTGTTAGTTAAGATTTGCAAGCAGAAGTAACACAGCAAATCTTGATTGACAACTAGGTTTCCTAGAAGCTGCCTTTTTCCGAGTGTTATTTCTGCTTAACTAGAGCGTGTTTGAAAATTGCTTTCCGTCAGATGTGGCGTGCAGATGGCAGAAATGAATTTTCAAACACGCTCTAGCACAACGAATTACCACTATATATTGTAGAATTACTATCGTTTGCAATCGCTTCTTTCTAATACAGATTCTTGCAGGGAGGGAGGTTCTATTTTTTTATATCAATGGAAGGTGATGCTCCTTCGATAAGTCGAGCCTGGTTCATGGCATAGGCGGCTTTCGCCTTTGCCTGGCGAACTTTGCGTGCTTCGGGAGTAACCTCTGCTTGGGCACGAGTCATTTTGCGCTTGACAGTTTCTGTGTTTACCTCTTTGGCCTCTATCTCAAGGAGAGCTTTTTTAATAGATTCTGCCTGTGATGGCATTTCTTGTGTTACAGAATCAGAGAATTTGCCAGCTTCGGTTTCCTGAGTATTATCGATAGATTCTTCTTTGGAATCCTCTTTTTTGGATTCTTCATCTAGACCTAACTCAGCCTTTTTGGCTTCCTCCATATCTTTCTCTGCCTTCAAGCGTTCTGCCTCTGTAGGAAGCTTTTTATATTCTCCACTTTTTACGAAATTTTGCATAGCCTCTTCACGGACAGAAGATTTAAAAAGTTCCTGCTTAATGAGTTCTAGTTTTTTACCTCCAGGAATATTAGGGTTGTTCTTAACATCATTTACGCGGTCAAGAGCAGCCGCCGCATGGGCCGCTTTTACTCGTTCTACTTCTTCCTTTGTTTTACAGTTTTTAAGTTCTCGTTCATAGGCCTCTCGCTCCATCTCAATCGCTTTCGCCTTCTGATAGGTTTGAGGGTCATTTTCCTTTAAATATTCCATTTCTGCAGCAGTCAACCTTTTTCCAGAAGTCATCTTCAATTCAATCTGAGCTGACATTTGTTTAGAACCATCTTTCTGAGATTCTCTGATATCTTCCAACTGTCTTTGAACACTATCCTTAATGGTGGTAGAACCATCTGCAGAGTAGTCTTTACTTGACTGCTTTTTCTGCCACTTCATTTTCATTTCCATATTTTTGGTATAAGTGTTTAAAGAAGTGACCATCATAATACTCATACTATCGCCCCCTTTTTGATTATTGGTAATATAATTGTTTCTGATTTTATGTTTCGCTCTGAATTTTGAAAATTCTTTGAGGTATTCAAACTTCGCTTTATTAAATTTCTAATTTTATATATCGCCAGATTATGGAAAATATTAATCAGGAGCCAGAGATTTGTGGCAGACTTTGAGAAAATATTGGCACAATTCTATTAACAATATACATAATAGGAAGTGGAGACTTCTTACTAAAAAAGCAGGCAAACTCTGATTCGCAGCTAACTAGCACAACAAACTAAATCATGACAGGTAGTTGACAGCAAGGATTGCTGCTCCTAAAATTGTAAGCACAACTCCCACTGCTCGGTTTAAGGTGATAGCACTGGCTTTGTTGGCAAATTTGGCAGCTATTCTAGCCCACAGCAGGGTAAATAGAACACAGAAAATTAGACATAACATATCTGGCATACCTCCTATAGCAAAATGGCTGACAGCTCCAGTAAAGGCCGTAAAAGCCATGATAAACACACTGGTTCCTACAGCAGTTTTTAGCTCATATCCTAAAACTCCAGTGAGAAGAAGGAGCATCATCATACCTCCTCCAGCTCCTACAAAACCACAGATAAATCCCACCATAATCCCACTGATTACAGATTGGATAATTCTTTTTTGTTGACTGACTCCACTCATGGTTTCTTTGGTAGTCATAACAGGTCTAACAATAAATTTGATACCTAAAAAGAAGGTCATAATTACAGAAAAATTTCCCATTGTAGTATTGGGTACAAGACTTGCAGTCCAGCTTCCTACCAAAGTAAAGGTCAAAACAGCAGCCATCATCACCAAGCCATTTCGGATATCTAAGTTGCCACTTTTTCCATAGGTGTAGGCACTGACTGCGCTGGCTAGAACATCGCTTGCCAGTGCAATTCCTACTGCTTCATATGCTGGAAGACCTAAAAAGGTAATGAGCATGGGGCTGATAACTGCTGCTGCACTCATACCTGCAAATCCAGTTCCTAGACCAGCACCGATTCCTGAAAGAAAACAGATAAAAATTTTGTAAATCATAAATTATTTACCTCCAAATAATATTTGATATTGTCATGGATGCGGGAAAAACATTTCTGCATCAGTTCTATTTCTTCTATAGTTAGTCCATCAGTTATGATGCGAAAAAAATGTTCTTGAGCCTTATGGCCATCATCAATAAGAGAAGAAGCTAACTTGCATACAGAAAGATGGACTGTTTTCTTGTTGTCAGAATGATAGTGTTTTTCCAAGAAACCAGCCTGCTCTAAGGCTTTTATGGAGGTGGATACATGGGATTTCGCAAGATGACGAATTTCAATAATATCAGCGGCTGTATCATAGTCAGGGTTATTAACTAAAAATAACAAAATATCCAGTTCTGTCCTTGTAAGATGGTGCTTTTTACATACTGGCTCCATACAGGCAGAGTATAATGCTTTCATAGGAAAATACTGTTCCCAAGGATTTAAAGGTAACATAAATAGACTCCAGTTTTTTGAAATTTAGTTCTTTTTAGAACAATATTTTAGCATGATAGGTAAGATTAGTCAATGAAATTTTGTATCATAAGTAAAGAACCTTCGCAATTCGTTATAAAAACTTAAATAGAAAAAAGAGTGCGGTTAGTGTATAATCTATAGAAAACATTATAAAACTTTCCTTTTGATACAGCTTTTTGGGAGGATAGACGTAGTTTTATAAAAAAATATTGCATAGCTATGCAACTAAAATCGGCACAGAAATGTCAATGTTTAAGTGAAATGACAGATGTATGGAGGAACAACTATGAAAAAACAATGGATAATTTTAGTGGCAGTGATGACTGCCTTTGGCATTACGGCCTGTGGCAATGGTGATGGAATTGTAATCAATGGTACAAGTGCTGGAGAAGAAGGAAACAGCCAGTCAGAGGAGGGAGAACTGGAAGGACAAGAGACAACTTCTGGAGGTAGAATAGAAATTTTTACAGATGACACTACACCTGCAGAGGAATCTGCAGCAGAGTCTACAGAGCAATGGATACAGGAAACCCAACCTCAAACAGAGGCCTCAACAACGATTTCCTATACACCTCAGACAGTAGGAACAACTCAGGCAGTGATTCAACCAGAGACTACAGCAGCAAAGGTATATAAAGTTACAGATGTGAAAAAGACCATGTATGCTACAGGTTCTGTTCGCGTCCGTGCCAGCTATACTACTAGTTCAGATATATTGGCTGCTTTGTCCAAAGGAGAGAAAGTGGAAGTAACTGGTCAGTCTGAGAATGGGTGGATGCGTGTGAATTATAAGGGAAATGTAGGATATGTGTCCAAGGATTATTTGACAGAGACTGCTCCTAAGCCCACTGAGACCAAGGCAGTTGCCTCGAATCAAGGAACTAGCCAATCTGGAACCACCACAAAACC
>DEPC01000140.1:0-176 GCA_002358555.1 Hungatella sp. UBA3402
GTTTGGATACCAAAGCTTTGACAGGTGAAAGTGTTCCTGTAGAGATAACAGAAGGTCAGCAGATTGTCAGTGGGTCTATCAATCTAAACGGAGTGCTGGAAGTACAAGTGACTAAGCTCTTTGATGATTCTACAGTAGCAAAGATTTTGGAACTTGTGGAAAATGCCAGTTCCAGA
>DEPC01000140.1:325-5956 GCA_002358555.1 Hungatella sp. UBA3402
TTCCAGCCTGAATACCAGTGCGCTGACCGGCGAAAGCGTTCCCCGGAACATCGGAGCCGGAGAGGAAGTCATCAGCGGATGCATCAATATGACCGGAGTTCTGAAGATCCGGACAACGAAAGAATTTGGAGAATCCACCGTGTCCCGGATTCTGGATCTGGTGGAAAATGCCAGTTCCAGAAAAGCAAAGGCAGAAAATTTCATTACCAGATTTGCCAGAGTCTATACACCTATTGTTGTAATATTGGCTTTGACTTTGGCTTTGCTTCCTCCAATTATCTTAGGACAGCCTTGGTCTGTATGGGTATATCGAGCCTGTAGTTTTCTAGTAGTTTCCTGTCCTTGTGCTTTGGTAATCTCCGTTCCTTTGAGTTTTTTCGGCGGTCTTGGAGCAGCTTCTAAACAGGGAATTCTAATGAAAGGAAGCAATTACTTAGAGGCCATGGGGAATTTGGACACGGTTGTATTTGATAAAACCGGAACCTTGACTACGGGAAAATTTCAGGTATCTATAGTAGAAACATCGGGAGAAGCTATAAGCAGAGAAAGACTGCTGGAATTGGCGGCATATGGGGAATATCATTCTAACCATCCTATTGCGTTATCTGTCAAAGAAGCATTTGAAAAAGAATGTGTTGGAGCTAATCTAGATAGCAATAAAATCCTGTCAGTGGAAGAAATTGCAGGCTATGGGATGCATGTAGAGCTGCAGGATAAGGAAAAAATGGATATTTATATTGGCAGTGAACGATTGATGAATCGTCAAGGAATTTCTGTTTCTCCTCAGAATGGGATTATAGGAACCACATTATATATCGCTGACCAAAAAGATTTTCTAGGGCTTATTGTGATTTCTGATACTGTGAGAGAGGATGTTCCGCAAGCATTGAAGGGATTGAGACAGGAAGGAATCCGCAATCTGGTGATGCTTACAGGAGATAAGAAGGAAGTTGGAAAAGCGGTTGGTGAAAAGCTGGGATTAGACCAAGTATTTGGTGGACTGCTGCCAGGAGATAAAGTAGAGAAAGTAGAGCAGCTTTTAAGAGAAAAACCAACAGATAAAACATTAGCATTTGTAGGAGATGGAATTAATGATGCTCCAGTTCTTGCCAGGGCAGATGTGGGGATTGCCATGGGAGGAATCGGCTCAGATGCCGCAGTGGAGGCAGCCGATGTGGTGATTATGAATGATGAACCTTCCAAGATTGTTGATGGAATTAAGATTGCCAGAAAGACTGTAACCATTGTGAAACAGAATATCATTTTTGCAATTGGGATTAAGATTTTAGTGCTGGTTTTGGTGGCTTTTGGTCAAGCATCCATGTGGGCAGCAGTATTTGGAGATGTGGGAGTGTCAGTTTTGGCCATTTTAAATGCAATTCGGGCATTAGAGTATCGAAGATAATTTAAGCATATCTGAGGTTTTCATAAAGTGTGGGGCTGTTGCAAACTAATGGATCTATCCAATATTGCAGCAGCTCCATATCGTGAAAAGAAGTTCATTGGAGGAAATCGATAAATGGATGTAGAAGAATGGTACAGAGGGTTAAGACAAATACAAGACAGAGGTGAGATTGGGAACGCCTATAATGGGTGTGGTTCAATTATGTCAGAGCTTAACGATGTATTAGATAATTTTTATGAGTATATTTTGGAAAAATATGAGGATTGCATGCCCCTTTGGGCAGAAGCTTTTATTCAAATTTATAATTGGCAGTTTCAAACGATGCACGAGTGTGCAGAAGCATATTATGAAAATTTCTATGGTAATTCTGAATATCAAACCATTATCAAAGTTGCAAACTATCTGGGGAAAAATGGATATAATGAAATCGCTGAACCTTATGCTTGTGCTGCTGTTGACTGTGAACGCTACCAATATCCAGCAGATAAGGAGTATCTCCTTCCAGATGACTGGATTGATAACCATGAAGAAACCATATGGAATTTTTATGTAGATATCTTAGAAAACCATAAGGAAGACTTAATATAACTAGCACAACGAGTTAATATAAAACCTATAAGGACAGTTATTGGTGCAATCTATTAGAATATTTTGATAAGGGATTAAAAAAAGGATATTTAACAACGCTAATCTGAAACAAGAGATGACTATTTACAAATAGATAAAAATGTAGTATTATCATGTGAAAAGTTGCTTTAATACACCATAGAGCAGCAAATAATCTGGAAAGGAATGGTACTATGAAAGTAGGCAGGCAGATAGCAGCCAGGCAGGGGACCGTTTTCCAAGAGGATAATTCTCAATTACCTGGCCTTTATAATCCAAGATTTGAACATGATAGCTGCGGGATTGGAGCAGTAGCCAATATGAAAGGAATCAAGAGCCACCAAACGGTGGAACAGGCACTGCATATCGTAGAAAACTTAGAACATAGAGCAGGAAAAGACGGAGAGGGCAAAACTGGCGATGGTGTCGGTATCATGCTTCAGATTTCCCATAAATTTTTCAAGAAGGTAACAAAACCTCTTGGAATTGAGTTGGGAGACGAAAGGGAGTATGGTGTCGGCATGTTTTTTTTACCTCAGAATATGCTGGCCAGAAATCAAGCTATGAAAATGTTTGAAATCATAGTGGAAAAGGAAGGATTAGAGTTTTTAGGCTGGAGAACAGTTCCCATAAAGCCAGAGATGATTGGCAAAAAGGCAGTGGAAAAGATGCCTTATATTGTCCAAGGATTTGTTAAAAAACCAGAATATTTAGAGAAAGGGATAGATTTTGACCGAAGGCTTTATGTGGCCAGGAGAGTTTTTGAACAGAGTAATGATAATACCTATGTGGTATCTTTAAGCAGCAGAACTATTGTCTATAAAGGAATGTTTCTGGTAAAAGAGCTTCGACAATTTTTTGTAGATTTACAAGATGAAGATTATGAATCTGCTTTAGCTACTGTACATTCTCGTTTTAGTACAAATACTAACCCAAGCTGGATGAGAGCCCATCCAAACCGTATTATTGTGCATAATGGGGAGATTAACACTATCAGAGGCAATGTGGATAAGATGCTAGCAAGAGAAGAAACCATGGAATCGGAATTCTTTAAAACCAAGATGCATAAGGTTTTGCCCATTATCAATCAGGAAGGCTCCGATTCTGCTATGCTTGACAATGCATTGGAGTTTATGATGATGAGTGGCATGGACCTCCCTCTAGCTGTTATGATTATGATTCCAGCTCCTTGGCGTCATGATAAGTCTATGCCTCAAGAAGTAAGAGATTTTTACCACTATTATGCAACTATGATGGAGCCATGGGATGGCCCAGCTTCCATTGTATTCAGCGATGGAGACTTGTTGGGGGCAGTTTTGGACCGCAATGGCTTAAGACCTTCTCGTTACTATATTACAGATGACGGATATATGATTTTGGCTTCTGAGGTTGGAGCGATTGATATTGACCAGTCTCGGATTCTTAAAAAGGAAAGACTGCGTCCTGGAAAAATGCTTCTCGTAGACACTAGGCAGGGAAAGATTATCACTGATGATGAACTCAAAATGTATTATGCTCAGAGAAAGCCTTATGGTCAATGGTTGGATTCCAATTTGGTAGAGCTTAATGATTTGAATATCCCCAATATTGGTGTGCCTGAACTAGATAGAGAAAGACGAGCTAGACTGCAAAAAACATATGGATATACTTATGAGCAATACAAAACAATGATTCTTCCTATGGCGTTATATGGAGCAGAACCTGCCTCAGCTATGGGAGCTGATAGTCCTTTAGCAGTGCTGTCTAGGAAACATCAACCCTTATTTAACTATTTTAAGCAAATGTTTGCCCAAGTGACAAATCCTCCTATTGATTCTATTCGGGAGGAAATAGTCACAAGCACTACCGTATTTGTAGGTGAAGACGGCAATGTGCTGGAAGAAAAAGCAGAAAACTGTAAGATTCTGCAGGTAGATAATCCGATTCTTACCTGTACAGATTTGCTCAAAATCAAATATATGAAAAAACCAGGATTTAAGGTTGAAGTGATTCCGATTACCTATTATAAAAATACTTCTTTGGAAAAGGCTATTGAGCGACTCTTTTTGGAGGTGGACCGAGCCCACAGGGCAGGAGCGAATATTATTATCTTGTCTGACCGAGATATTGATGAGAATCATGTACCCATTCCCTCTCTTTTGGCAGTATCTGCATTACAGCAGCATTTGGTAAAGACCAAAAAAAGAACCTCTGTAGCATTGATTTTAGAAAGTGGTGAGCCAAGAGAAGTGCATCATTTTGCTACCCTTTTGGGATATGGCGCCTGTGCCATCAATCCTTATCTAGCTCAAGAATCCATCAAATATCTTATTGAGACTCATATGCTTGACAAGGATTATTATGCAGCAGTAGATGATTATGATAAAGCAGTACTTCATGGAATCGTAAAGATTGCCTCCAAGATGGGGATTTCTACCATTCAGTCCTATCAAGGAGCCCAGATTTTTGAAGCAATTGGTATCTCGAAAGAGGTAGTAGACCGTTATTTTACAGACACTGTCAGCAGGGTGGGAGGCATTTCTTTGGAAGATATTGCAAGTGATGTAGACACACTCCATTCAGCAGCTTTTGACCCTTTAGGTTTAGATGTTGATTTGACCTTGGATAGTGTAGGAAGTCATAAACAGCGAGCAGGACAAGAAGAACATTTGTATAATCCTCTCACAATTCATTTACTTCAGGAGGCTACAAGAACAGGAAGCTATGAAACATTTAAGGAATATTCCCATGCACTCAATGAAGAAGGAAAAACTATCAATTTAAGGAGTATCCTTGATTTTAAATTTGATGAAAAGGGAGGTATTCCGATAGAGGAAGTGGAGAGTGTGGAATCCATTGTCAAGCGGTTTAAAACTGGCGCAATGTCCTACGGTTCTATTTCTCAGGAAGCTCACGAGACATTGGCCATTGCCATGAATCGTATAGGAGGAAAATCCAACAGTGGGGAAGGCGGTGAAAGTCTGGAACGGCTAAGCTCAGAACAGGAAAAGGAAAACCGCTGTTCTGCCATTAAGCAGGTAGCTTCTGGACGGTTTGGTGTTACTTCTCAGTATTTAGTCAGTGCAAAAGAAATCCAGATAAAAATGGCTCAAGGCGCAAAGCCAGGGGAGGGCGGCCAGCTTCCAGGAAAAAAGGTTTATCCATGGGTGGCAAAGACAAGACATTCCACTACAGGGGTGGGGTTGATTTCTCCGCCGCCTCATCATGATATCTATTCCATTGAAGATTTGGCACAGTTAATTTTTGACTTAAAAAATTCCAATACCCAAGCAAGAATTTCTGTAAAGCTGGTTTCAGAGGCTGGAGTAGGTACTGTGGCGGCTGGAGTTGCTAAGGCAGGTGCTCAGGTGATTTTGGTTTCATCCTTTGATGGAGGAACTGGGGCTGCTCCGAGGAATTCTATTTATAATGCAGGTCTTCCCTGGGAGCTTGGGATTGCAGAGGCGCATCAAACTTTAATTATGAATGGACTTAGAGATAAAGTTATTTTGGAGACAGATGGAAAGTTGATGACAGGCAGAGATGTGGCGATTGCCTGTATGCTGGGCGCGGAGGAGTTTGGTTTTGCGACGGCACCGTTGGTGAGCCTTGGATGCGTGATGATGCGGGTGTGCAACCTG
>DEPC01000106.1 GCA_002358555.1 Hungatella sp. UBA3402
TAGGAATAGAAAGGGCAAGGAGAGTGCCTAACAGCTTTCTCCTGCCCTCTGCTCTACTCATTTTTCAGAGGAGCACTGGAAATGTCATTGCCAAAATATTTATCTGATAACGCTGACAGTTGCCCTGACTCCTTAAGCTGTGCAATAGCCTGATTGACAGCTTCTCGAAGACTCGCTGTCTCCTCCCCTTTTCTCATAGGAATACAGACTAGGGAGGCATCTTCCGTCAATACTGCAATCTTTAAATTCCTGTCAGGATGGGCATTGATATAATCATAAAATGTCAATTCTGCATTCAAGGTGGCATCAATCCGCCCTGAAAGAAGCAGCTCAAAAGTCTGGTTTAAATCATCCACTCCTGTGACTTCAGCTCCATAGCTTTCAGCCAACTCTGCATAGGTACTGGAAATGGTATTGGCTGTTTTTTTGCCTTTCAAATCCTCGAAGGACTGAATCTCCATATTGCTGCCATCCACAATTACCGCTGTACGAATATAGGCATAGGGGTCCGTGAAATCATATTTCTCTGCCCGTTCCTGTGTAACCTCAACACCATTGATTACAATATCATATCTTCCAGCATCCAGTCCTGCAAATAATCCATCCCATTCTCCTTCTACAAAAGTAGCTTTCACTCCCAGCTTTTCTGCAATAAGCTTGGCGACCTCAACATCATACCCAACTAACTGGTCTGATTCATCATGATAAGTCCAGGGAGACCAAGTTCCCTCCATGGCAACCACAATCTCTCCCTTTTCCTGTATTTTAGCTAACAGGCCGTCCGCTTGTACTGCTACCTGCTGTCCTGCTGCCTGGGTCTGTCCTTCATTTCCCACAGTATCTTCACCTTCTGTTTTTTGAGAATCTCCTTGCCCTTTTTCATTTACCGCTTGGGTTGTTTCTTCTTGTGTAACCTCATTCTGGACATTTCCATTTTCTTTGGAGCAGCCAGACAGGCCAATAACTCCTATCGCCCCTACTGTCATAATTGCTTTAAACCATATATGTCTTTTCATAAATAAACTCCTTTCTGACTTGACAAACATAAAATTTCCAAACTGCCACAGACAACATTTATGTTCCACCTCCGCTGACTGTTCTCAAAAACGCCCTTGTTCGCTCCTCCTTGGGATTCTGGAAAAATTCTTTAGAAACTCCCTCTTCCACAATCTGCCCCTGTTCCATAAAAATAATCTTTGTAGAAACATTCTTGGCAAAATTCATTTCATGGGTCACTACTAACATGGTCATTCCCTCTCTGGCAAGGTCCCTCATGACCTCCAGCACTTCTCCAATCAATTCTGGATCCAAGGCTGAGGTTGGTTCATCAAAAAAAATAATCTCTGGCTTTGCTGCCAACGCTCTGGCAATGGCGACACGCTGCTGCTGTCCTCCAGAAAGCTGATGAGGATAATGATGATAGCGGTCTGACAATCCCACCTTGTCAAGAGCCTGTCTCCCAATATCTTCTGCCTTATTTTTTGGAATCTTTCTAGCCACAATTAAACCTTCTGTTACATTTTGTAATGCTGTCTTATTAGAAAAAAGGTTGAAATTCTGAAATACAAATGCTGTTTTTTTCCGTATTTCAGATATCTGTTTTTTAGAGATATCTTTCATATCAAAAGTATCTGTATCAAATACCATTACACCTTCATCTGCTGTTTCTAAAAAGTTGATACAACGCAGAAGAGTGGTTTTTCCAGAACCACTGGAACCTAAAATTGCTACCACATCTCCCTTTTCTACGGTAAAGCTTACTCTCTTCAGCACTTCCAAAGTTCCAAAGGATTTTTTGATATTTTTGATTTCAAGCATATCTTTCCTCCCATAAGGTATCTAAAAATGGAAATTTCATACATATTCTAATAATCATAAAAATTCAACCGCTTTTCTCCCATTCTTTGCAGCCTTGTCAGCACTGTGGAGAACATCAGATAAATTAATCCCACTTCACAGTAAAGGGCCAGAGGCTCATAAGTCCTGGCCACAATCCTTTGAGTTGCCATAAACATTTCCGCAACAGTAATATTCGCAGCAAGGGAGGTATCTTTTACCATGGCAATCAGAGAATTTGAAAGAGATGGAAATGCTGTCCTAAGTGCTTGTGGAAGAATAATTCTCCTCATAATCTGCAAATAAGACATACCCACACAATATCCTGCCTCCAACTGACCTTTTGGTACAGACTCTAAAGCAGCCCTTATAATCTCTGCGCCATAAGCCCCTTCATTGATGGAAAATACAATGACTGCCGATGGGAATGGGTCTAATACAATCCCAATTCCTGGCAGTCCATAGAAGATTACAAACAACTGCACTAAAAGTGGAGTTCCTCGAATCACCCATATGTAAAACCGCGCTATCTGCTTTAATATCTTCACATTAGCAAACTGTATCAGTGCTGCTGTCACTGCAATTACCATTGCAAGTGAAAATGAAATAACTGTCAGCGGAATCGTTACAGTCAGACCTGGCAACAATATTTTCCAAAAAGAATCTAGCAAAATTCCATAGAGTCTTTCGCTAATCACAGCCTTTTTGTCTCCTTTCTGTCATTTTAATGTGCTCGCTGTTCTGCATTTTTCCGCTTTTTATTGTAACTCTAAAGTCATTTTATATCAAGTGCTTACAAGGAATACTTTTTAATGCTTTTTAGGTATAGGAGAAGCTTTTATCACTACACGAATTCCATCCTCCATAGTTTCTAATCCTATCTCCATACCATGGAGTCCCAAAATCTTCTTAGTCAAAAATAATCCCATTCCCATATGTCTTTCCTTTTTGCTGCGGCTTTTATCCTGGGTATAGAAAAGTTCAAATGCATGGAGTATCTCCTCTTTTTCCATTAGACTGCCTGTATTTTCAATAACACATTGGTCTTTTTCTATCTTGATTCTAATGCTTCCATGGGAAATATTATATTCCACTGCATTGTCCAACAAATTCCAGACTGCTTTAGCAAGATATTCTCTATCTCCATTTACTAGAAAATTTCCATTTTCCTGATATTGTACTCTAAGATTTTTCTCCTGAACCATAGGCTCAAGTCTTGCCATCTGCTCTTTTATCAATTCTCCAAAGGACAGAACTTCTTTTTTTAAAAGTAAGTCTTCAGAATCCAGCTTCGATATCTCAATCATCTTGATAACCAGATGGTCCATCTCCTCAGTCTGTCCGATAATTTGAGCCAGATAATAATCTCGCTTTTCCTCCATATTGTGTTCCATTAAATTTTCTGCAAAATTTCGGATTATTCCAAGAGGAGTTTTCAGTTCGTGGGCCATAGCATTGGTAAAATCCCTCCTGGTTTCCTCTAAAGACATCTGGGTATCATAGATTTTGCGGAATGCATAAATTATTTTTATCATACATGCAAGGGTCATCGCAAGCCCTGCCAAGTAGACATATTTCATATAGTTGACAGCCGCAAGCCAGGGGCTGCCTTCCATACGCATCTCAATATAACAAAATGGGTCTTCTGCCATTCCTACCCGCAGTTGGTATTTCCCCCTATAATAAAACCCATCGGACTCTACTATTAATGGCGGTTCTTCAATTCCTCTCTCCCATACAAATTCATTTTGTGCAGGAAAATCATGCAGATATTGGCTTTTTGTCCATCTTTTCCAATCTTTGTAAGTTCCTCTATAAGAAATCATATAAGGCAGATACATTCCAGTAGAAGAAATTTTTCCACTTTCCCGTAATTCTTCGTCTATCTCTGGATTGAACCATTCCCATACAATCTCACTGTCTGTCTCAACAAACGATTGAATCTCTCCAGTTTCTTCTCCAGTTGAATAATCTATGAGAGCACCTATCTCAAAACGGTAGATTTGTTTAGATAAAGGGTCTACATAATTCTCTCCTTCCCAATCTTCTTTTGCTGCCCAGGTAATCCGCTGAACATAGATTCCCCATAGTTCCTCTTTTTGAGGAGGAGTCAAAATAGAAATTCGATATTTTCCTGGCTCCATCCCTTCAAGAAATATATTTTCCCAGTAATACTGTGCCAAAGTCTCTTTTTCTTTAGAAGAAAGGAAATCATCCAGGTCATACGATACATATTCTCGAATTTGAGTGTTTCCTTCCCACACGGAATTTCCTCCGATTTCATCTCGGGTTTTAGCCAGAAGATTCTTTTCTTTATCATAAAATGCAAAGGAAACCTGCATTAACTCATTATCAATCTCCCACAAATATCCATTAGCTAGATACTGATAGAAATCCTTTTCAGATTGTTCACTATTCCAGTCTTCTTCTTCCATGGCAGATTCCCTTTCAGAGACTCGTTTAAGCATAGAGACGGCTGCCTGTCTAAATTGCTGTGTATAACCTTCTTTAAACTTTTCCTTTACTAAAAAGGTTGTAAACCCCATTGTTAACACATACACAACTCCAAATCCTATTACAACTGGTTTCCAAAATCTCTTATTTTTTCTTTTCATCTTTCCACCTCCAGCCGATATCCAGATTTGCGCACAGTCTGAATGGTACATCCACAGGAGCCGATAGCTTTTCTCAACTTTTTGATATGATTATCCACAACTCGTTCATTTCCGTCAAAATCATACCCCCAAAAGCGGATTAAAAGCTGTTGTCTGCTGTAAATCCTTTCTGGATTTTCCATGAGGAAAAGCAGAATCTCATACTCTTTCGGAGGAAGGGATATGGGCTGTCCACTGCTCCACACCTTATGGGATTTTCTATCTATTGTTAGATTTCCTACCTCTAAAAGGCTACTTTTTCCTTGAATTCTTCCTGTCAAAGCCATGGCCTTGGCATATAGGACAGGAAGAGAAAATGGCTTCGTTATATAGTCATCTGCCCCCAAGGAATATCCATTGAGCTTATCTTCCTCCAATACACGAGCTGTTATAAAAATAACAGGCACATCACTGTTTTTTCGGATTTCTCGACAGAGAGCAAATCCATCCATCTTTGGCATCATCACATCCAGAA
>DEPC01000053.1 GCA_002358555.1 Hungatella sp. UBA3402
GCCTTAGTGGCATACTTCCTCTGCATAGGGCTGTGCACAAAAAAGAGCTGCCAGAATTATTTTCTGGCAACCCGTTTTCTCATTGTCCGATATTTGGAAAAATAAGTTTTCTTCCGTCTTATCCTTCAATCGCAATATAATGATTTTCTTCCTTTTTAGGCAAAGCTTCTTTCTTTGGCACTGTCAGTCTTAAAATTCCATTGTCAAACTTAGCTCTGATATCTTCCTGTGTAACTTCCTTTCCTACATAAAAGCTTCTCCTGCATGAGCCAGAATATCTTTCCCGACGGATATATCTGCCTTTTTCATCTTTCTCTTGATTCTCCTGGCTGCTTTCTGCTTCTATTGTCAAGTAACCATTCTTTAACTCTGCTCGGATATCTTCTTTCTTAAATCCTGGCATATCGATATCCAATTCATAACCCTGGTCTGTATCACGGATGTCAGTTTTCATCAAGCTTCCAAAAGAAGAAGCGTTTCTGTAATTTCCAAAAGGAAATCCGTCCATAAAATCATCAAATAAGTTTTCTCCAAAAATACTAGGCATTAACATAATTATCTCTCCTTGTCTATAAAAAATAATGGGTTATTTTTGTTATATTTGTACTATAACATATATTATTAGCACTGTCAAGTGTTGAGTGCCAATTTCTTGTGAATAATTTGTGAATTCCTTAAAGAATTTAAGGAAGGTTTAGGTATCTATACTTTTTAGTATATTCCAAATAAGATGTATTAACAAAAATAATTTTAACCAATCGAGCAGGGAAAAGTTTTGCTTTATAGGACGCAATTTCCTATAAAAAAAGAGCCAAGGCACTTTGAATTAAGTACATGGGCTCTTTTTCTCTCTTTTAGGGATAATTCCCTTGATCACAAGTCTTTCATAAACTCCTTGATTCCCTGAAATGTCTCATCACTGATAATATGTTCCATCTTACAGGCATCTTCCTCTGCTACCTTAGCATTGACACTACTAACTCTCTGCAAAAACTTGGTCAACAGCTTATGTCTTTCATAGATTGCCTCTGCCTTTTCCTTCCCCTTTTGTGTAAACTCAATCTCCCCATTAGTTCCAACCACAATATAGCCGTCCTCTTTCAGAATTCCCACGGCTCTGCTGACACTGGGTTTACTGAAATTCAGCGTTCTGGCAACATCAATTGAGCGCACCACCCCCTGCTTCTCCTTGAGAATCAGAATCGTCTCCAGATAGTTTTCACCTGACTCGTACATAACTCCACCCCTTTCCTGATTCACCGTCTTTCGTTGTAGCTCTATGTTATCACAGAAACTTCCCCCCGTCCAGCTTTATGATTACTTCCAGGTTGTAAAGCTAGAAAGACACAGGTCATTCCTGCCCTGTGCCTTCTGTTTTTTTCATTTCAAGCGGTTGCGCCGCCAAATTCAATTCGATACATATTTTTCCTCTGAATTAACCCTGTCTCTTCCAATGTTTTCACCATACGATAGACAGTAGCCATTCCAATAGTAGCATCCTCCTTGATTGCCTGATAATAGATTTCTTTGCAAGAACAACATTCGTCTCTCAAAATGACATCAATCAAAACTTTTCTCTGATTGGTAATTCTGCATCCCTTCTTTTTTAATTCCTGTAAAATGTAACATTTTTTATCCTGTAATGACAAGCGACCTCCCCCTTTCAATATTTGATAGCTATTTCTTAGCATCTTTTGATTTTTACTTATTAAATTATCATAGTTCCAACTAGATTGATAATCAATGCCACAACATAAGCAGTGATCATCTGAAATCCTACTGCCCGCAGAGTCCATTTCCAAGAGCCATATTCCCTTTTCATGGCTCCAACTGCTGCAAAACATGGCATACACAAGAGATTAAATGCCATATAAGCATATGCGGAAGCTTTGGTAAATATCTCTCCAATCGCTGGGAGAGCTTCCTCCCCAGCCATGATAGCCTCCACGGTCTCTTCGCTGACATTTCCAAATAGCTGTCCAAACGTAGCGACAATATTTTCCTTGGCAATCCATCCTGTCACCACACCTACGGATGCTCTCCAATCTGCAAAACCCAAAGGCACAAATATCCATTTAATTGCATTGCCAATAGAAGCTAACAGGCTTTCTTCCATATCACACATACCACTAAAGTTAAAGTTCGATAAGAACCAAATGAGCACTGTGGAGGCAAAAATTACTGTACCAGCTTTTACAGCAAATCCTTTTACTTTCTCCCATGCATGAATCAACACGCTTTTCAAAGTAGGAATTCGATACTGAGGCAATTCCATAATAAAATTGGAAGTTTCACTTTTAAAAGCAAATTTATTTAAGAGCAAAGCACTTAAAATTGCCACAAGAATACCCAACATATAAATAGAAAATACAATGCTAGTTTGATTGCTGTCAACAAATAGCGTGGCAGCGAACATTGCATAAATAGGAAGCTTGGCGCCACAGGACATAAATGGAGTAATCATCATAGTAATTTTCCGGTCTTTATCACTCTCCAAGGTTCTGGAGGCCATCAGAGCTGGAACAGAACATCCAAATCCCATCAGCATAGGGATAAAGGAACGGCCGCTAAGGCCAAAATGCCGGAAAATTCTATCCATGACAAATGCAACTCTTGCCATATAACCGCTATCTTCCAAAAATGACATCAAAAGAAATAGAACCAATACAAGAGGAAGAAATCCAAATACAGCACCTATACCATCTAAACAACTGCTTACCAATCCCACTGCCCATTCAGATGCCCCAATCCCTTCTACAATTCCAAGGACAGTCTCTGCCGCAAATCCCCATACTTCTTCCACAATTCCTGCCAGCCATACTCCTGGACTGGGAAGTTCTGGAATAAACAGAAAATTTTCGCTGAAGGTACATGCAAACATCAGATACATAATCCCTGCGAAAATAGGCAATGCCAAAATTCGATTCGTGAGAATCTTATCTAGCTTGTCGGATTTTGTCTCAACATGCCCTTTGCTGCTTTTTTTCACAGTTTCTTTTACTAGCTTTGCTATGTACTGATAACGGTTATCTGCAATCTTAGCTTCTGCATCTCCGTCTGCTATTTTATTAGCTGCTTCTATCAAGGTATCAACTGCTGCTTTTTTGTCAGGAGAAATGCTTTCTCCTATAATTTCATCATTTTCTGCCAGTTTAATAGCCTTCCAATTATTTTCATCAGAGTCCTTATCTCCTAAAATATCAGCAATCGCTTGGATAGCATTTGCTAACTCTTGGTCAAAAATATCCGCCTTTTTCGGCTTCTGCCTGCTTTTTGCCACATTGATAGCTGCATCCATCAATTCCTTGAGTCCTTTTCCTGACCTTGCCACAATAGGAACGACCAAAACTCCAAGAAGCTCTGACAGTTTTTGGCAATCAATCCTGTCTCCTCTGCCTTCTACTTCATCCATCATATTCATGGCCACTACCATGGGAATTCTGGTTTCTAAGATTTGCATAGTCAAGTACAAATTTCTCTCAATACTGGTGCCATCTACAATATTGATAACTGCATCTGGCTTTTCCTTTACCAGATAATCTCTGGCTACAATTTCTTCTGCTGAATAAGGAGATAAAGAATAGGTTCCTGGAAGGTCCAGAATGATGACTTCTTTATCCTTTTTATATACTCCATCCTTTTTCTCCACAGTAACTCCTGGCCAGTTACCTACATGCTGCTTAGAACCTGTAATTTCATTAAATAGGGTAGTTTTTCCACAGTTTGGATTTCCTGCCAATGCGATTGTTATACTCATTTTTTCATTCTCCTATAGGTTAGTTTATGCTAACTTACAACATTAGACCTATTAAGCGAAAAACCTTCATCTCTCCTTAAAGTTCTACCTGTACTTGAGCTGCCTCATCTTTTCTAAGGCTTAACTCATATCCTCTTACATTAATCTCAATAGGGTCGCCTAAAGGAGCTACTTTGATTACTTTAACTACTACCCCTGGAGTTACCCCCATATCCATAATTCTTCTTTTCATAGCTCCTGTAGTACTGATACTAGCTACTTTTCCCTGTTGACCTGGATTTAAATCTTTTAATGTCATCTTTCTCCTCCCACCAAAATCTAATCAGTCACTATAATCTTGTGAGCAAGCCCTCGATTTAAAGCTATCTTGACACCTTTTACCATCAGAATCATTCCGCTGGCATTCTCACCTAGTACCCGAACCTGCTCTCCTTTGACAAAACCAAGGTCCTGAAGATGACGCTTCATCTCTTCTTGGCCCTTAAAATCTGTAATAGTCCTTGTCTCGCCCTCTATGGCCATTGCTAATGGCATATTCTATCTTCCTTTCTGTATCAATTTATCAAGAATTTTGAAATTGATTATCATTTTCTTAGTTATCATACGCTAACAGAGAAAAAATGTCAAGGGGCTTTATTGATACTTTTTCTCAATAAGGTATTGATTGAGATGATAATTTAACTTGTTGTGATAGTTAAAAGCGTTAGGCAAAAGTTCTTGATGTAATTAATGGTGATAGCCATCCAAAAAATCCTGGATTCCAGGTTATGCATTGTCATGAAAATTTACAGCTTATTTATGTATTGAAGGGAACTATTGAGGTAAAAACCCTCAATGATATGGTAAAGATAACTGCTGGCAGTGGAATATTTAAAGTCCTGCAAAAAATTTAGTAGAAAATATTGTAGAAAATGAGCAAATGAAGAATTTGCAAAAAACGCAAATGTAAGTAAATCGGAATGTTTAAGATGTTTTAAGGAAAAACCGGATATTCTCCAAGGGAATATCGGAATCTATCTGAAAATAACCTTAATCTTTTGTAAATAAAAAGGGGCTGTTGCAAAATGGTAGAGTCATGGTATTTTGCAACAGCTCCTTTATCTACCATCTACCTCCCAGTTCAGAAGGTTAGTCATCTTTAAGGTCTGTGACTTTAGACATTCCTTTTTGGTTCTTTTTAAAAATTCTTCTCAACATTACCACTGCAGCAATCGCCAATACCAGTTCTGCCAAAGGCTGGGCATAGGCTAATCCATATAACGGGAATAGATAATTCAAGATGAACAACGCCGGAATTTCCAAAATAATTTTTCTCATGATGGCAAAAATCAGAGCATTTTTCCCCATTCCCAAAGCCTGGAAGACACCTACCGCCAAAAAGTCCATATAGATAAGCGGCTGTCCCAGACAGAATGCCCGCAGGAATCGGGTTCCATAGGCAATGATTGTCTCATTGTCCATAAACATGCGAACTAAATCTCCAGCCCATAGAAAATAACCTATGGAAACCGCAATCATAGCAGGCATCATCAATTTTATGGCAAACAAAATAGTTTCCTTCATACGCTTGTGATTACCGCTGGCATAGGTATAGCTGATGAGAGGCATAATGCCCTGAGAAAAGCCCAACGCAATCTGAAATGGTACAGTATTGATTTTCTGAGCAATTCCCATAGAAGCAACGGCATCTGCACCATAGACAGAAGTAAAATTGTTGAGGATTGTCATTCCAGTCACATTGAGAAGATTCTGGATAGATGCAGGAATCCCAACAGCACAGATTCCCAGAACAATAAAGCGTTCAAATCCAAATTTTGCTGGATTGACACTGACAAAGGTAGTTTTTCTTTTTATATATAGGAATACAAAGAAATATCCACAAGCAAAGCAGTTGGACAGACAAGTGGCAAGGCCTGCCCCTGCTGCTCCCATGTTAAGTCCCCAAGGCAAAATAAAAATAGGGTCCAGAATCATATTTAAAAAACAGCCACTCATAGTACCAATACTAGCATGGAGGGAAGCTCCCTCAGACCGAACCATATAAGCCATAACAACATTGAGAATTGCAGGAGTCGCGCCCCAGGTTACAGTCCACAACATATAGCTGTCAGTAGCAGCTCTGGTCACTTCGTCTGCTCCCAAGGTAGTTAGCAGAGGATTTTTAAACATGGTACATAACAAAGAAAAAATGATTCCGCAGAATAAAGAACAATAGAATCCAAAAGCAGAGCTTCTTTTTACCGTTTCATAATCTTTTCTCCCTAAAGCTCGACTCATCATGCTGGATGTTCCCACACCAAATAAGTTGTTTACTGCATTAAAAGCTAATAGAACCGGATATGCCAAAGTGACTGCCGCATTTTGCACCGAATCATTGAGCATTCCTACAAAATAGGTATCTGCCAAATTGTAGATTACCATGACCAAGGAACTTAAAATTGTAGGAATAGCCAACTTAGCTATGGCTCTTGGTATTGGCATCTTCTCAAACAGCAATATCTTTTCATTTTCTTCCAAAATATAAACGCCCCTTTCTCTTAAGCAATTACATGAATCGTTCTTAAATCAAAACTTGGCTTAAATTTCCCAACAACTTTGGCTTTTGCAAGTATCCCTATCATAATGATATCAGATATTTATGGCATGTCCTCCAACAATTTATCAATATCTGTTTTCTTTCCAATCACCATCATATGGTCATCAGACCGGATAATATAATCTGCTGGCGGCATGAGATTTGCCCGACCATCTCTCTTGGTTCCAAGAACATTGATATGATGTCTGTTGCGGATATCCGATTCCTTTAAGCTTTTTCCCACCCACTGAGGAAGCGGCGGAGTCTCATAGATAGAATATTCATCTGTCAATTCAATATAATCAAATACATGATTCGCACTGTAACGCACGGCCATCTTCTCTGCAATATCTCGGTCTGGATAGATTACCTCGTCAGCACCATTGCGGAGTAAAAACTTTGCATGGATATCTCGATTTGCCTTGCTGACTACATAACGGCCTCCCAGTTCTTTTACTAAACTTGTAATCTCCAGACTACTCTGGAAGTTGGTGCCAATACAGATAAAGCAGATATCAAAATTGTCAATTCCTAAGCTTCTCAATACATTTTCATTGGTACAGTCACCAATTTTGAGACTGACCACATAGGGAAGAAATTCTTCCAGATTTTCCTCCACCTCGTCTACAATCATAATTTGATTTCCCAAATCGGCCAAATTTTTGCACAGATGACGGCCAAATCGGCCCAGCCCAATAATTAAAATTGATTTCATTCCCTAGTTCCTCCTCTTGTTACATTTTTCTTATGTTTTTTCTACAATACCATACTTAGCTGCTTTTAGCCTACATTAATCTTCTCGACAGGGTTCTGAACTCGGATAGTTCTTTTTTGCTGGGTAAATGCCAATGCAAAGGACATACTTCCGATTCTGCCACAATACATTAAGAGCGCTACTAAAAACTTTGATAATGGCAGTAAATCTCTCGTAACTCCTGTGGTCATTCCTGCAGTTCCAATGGCAGAAAATGTCTCAAACAAGGTATCTGACATTGATAAAGGCTGTATTGCCATAATAACTAACGATACAAAAAGAGCCAAAAATAGATTGATAACAAATACAGAGCTGGCCTGCTTAATGACATCCTCCTCCAGTCGCCTTCCAAGAATATTGACTCCATAGGTTCTCTGAATACTGGCATACACATACAAAAGCAGCACTGCGATGGTAGTGGTCTTGACTCCTCCTGCCGTAGAGCCTGGGCTTCCGCCGATGAACATTAGGATAATGGTCAAAAATTTACTTCCATCTGACAAAGCACCTGTATCTATGGTATTAAATCCTGCTGTCCTGGCTGTCACAGAACTAAACAGAGAGGTAAGTATTTTTCCACTGATACTCATATCAGCCATAAGTCCGTCTTTTTCAAGAAAATAGAATGCTGCCCCTCCGCCAAATACTAAAAATGCAGTGACAAGAAGGACTATCTTGGTCTGCAACAGATATTTGTGCACCTGAAGTTTATTTTTACTCAAATCATCCCATACAATAAATCCAATCCCTCCAATAATAATCAAAGACATGACCACCAAATTCACCAGCCAATCATCATAATAGGCAGATAGAGAATTATAGGGCTGCTGATGTCCCATCAAATCAAACCCTGCATTGCAAAAGGCTGATATGGAATGGAAAACACTGTAAAAAACTCCCCTGAAAAATCCGTATTGAGGGATAAATCGGATAGCTAAGAGCAGAGCTCCTGTTCCTTCAAAAATGGCTGTCCCCAAAATAATCTTCTTTGTCAGTCTTACAATTCCCCCTATTTGTAGTGCACTTGTACTTTCCTGCATAAGCCCCCGCTGTCTCAATCCGATTCTTCTTCTCAGCAGGATGGACAAAAACACACCAATAGTAATAAATCCAAGACCTCCTATCTGAATCATAGTAATAATTACAAGCTGTCCAAACAGACTCCATTGGGTCCATGTATCTGCCACTACCAGTCCTGTCACACAAGAAGCACTGGTAGCTGTAAACAGAGCCCCCAAAAAATCCATGCCTTTTCCACTTTTGCTGGATATTGGCAACATCAGCAGGAAAGTTCCTGTCATAATTAACAGAAAAAATCCAAAGGCAATATATTGAGTTTGACTCAATCCTTGCCTTTTCCCATGCTCTTGCATACCCAACTTAAATTTGAATTTCATCTCTTTTTCTCCCCTTTGTACATTTGCTAAATCAGATAATCCTGATTATGCACAGCCTATTTCCTAAATTTTGATATCGTTTTTGACAGTGCACAGAATATCCCGAAAGCTCCCAGATTGATTAAAACCACACTGGCTCCTGCAGGAGTAGAAAGCCGATAGGACATCACCATTCCAATACAAAAACAGATTGCTGCCACAATTGCAGAAGACCATACCACTCCTCGAAAACTTTTAAATATCCTCATAGAAGTCAAGGAAGGAAAAATAATCAGACTAGAGATGAGCATGGCTCCCATCATCTGCATCCCTAAAACAATCGTCACTGCTGTCAAAATTGCAATGAGCACATTATACAAAGATACATTGATTCCTGCGGCCCTGGCAAAATTTTCGTCAAATGTGACAGCAAAAATCTTATGATAACAAAAGATAAA
Organism: Hungatella sp. UBA3402; assembly: GCA_002358555.1. Lineage (GTDB taxonomy): Bacteria > Bacillota > Clostridia > Lachnospirales > Lachnospiraceae > UBA3402. The sequence goes on from DEPC01000053.1 coordinate 8,921, forward strand.
CAGTATCAGGACTACCACGGAAAGCAATGCGGAAAGGCGTACATCCCAAGGACTCATTGCCAGAATACTTCCAAACATATAGCTGCTGACATCTGTTGTCATTCCTGTGGTTAAGGAGGTCGCCACAATTCCTATGGCAAGAGAGCTTGCCGAAATCATAGCAATGGCGGCATCACTCTTTATCTTGCCATTTTCTGTAATTCTGAGCAGGAAAAATGCTGCCAACACCACAACGGGAATAGAAATCATCAAAGGCGCCCATCCTGCTGCTACTGCCACAGATAATGCCCCAAATGATACATGAGATAGCCCATCACCTATCATAGAATATCGTTTTAATACCAAACTAACTCCTAAAAGGGCTGCACATAAGGAAATCAGAATTCCTCCTACCATAGCTCTTACCAAAAACGGATAGGACAACATTTCTCCAATCAATTTCATAATATCTCACCTCCTTAATGCCTATCTACCACCTAAAAATTCCCTTCCTGCTTTGGTTTTTCTGTATTCCTCGGAACTGCCAAAAAATAATACTTTCTGCTGGAGATGAAGAATTTTATTTGCCTGAGCTATGATATTAGCCACATCATGGGATACCATAAAGATAGTCACTCCCTCCTCTTGGTTCAACCTTCTGACCAACCCATAAAAATCTTGAATTGCCCATGGGTCAAGACCTGTAATGGGCTCATCTAAAATTAACAGCTTTTTTGTGGCACATAAAGCTCTGGCTATCAGTACCCTCTGCTGCTGCCCTCCTGACAGCTCCCGATAACAGCGCTTTTTCAAGGATTCAATCCCAAGCCTTTGCATAGCTGATTTAGCTGTCTCCTTCTCTGCATTGGAATAAAAGGGTCGATTTCCTCTCCTGTTCAAAGTGCCAGACAGAACTACCTCATAAACGGTAGCTGGAAAGTCTTTTTGAGCTGCTGTCTGCTGAGGCAGATAACCAATTCCAGTTTTTTTAAGCTCCTCATCCACCACAAGAGTTCCTGCTGTAGGTTTTAATAATCCTAAAATTCCCTTTACCAAAGTACTCTTTCCAGAACCATTAACCCCTACCACACATAAATAATCTCCTTCTTGTACTTCCATAGTCAAATCAATAACTGCATCTTGATTCTCATATCCAAAATCTACATGGTTACATGTAATCAGTGAACTCATTCATCTAGTCCTTTTCTCAGATTCTCAATATTATGTTCCATCAATTCAATATAAGTGATGCCTTCCTCAAACTCCCTTCTGGTTACATTATGGCAGGAATGAAGAAGTAAAGGCATTGCCCCAGTCTCTTCGCCAATGATTTCTGACACTCGATGGCTGCTCAATTCCAAATAATAGACCACAGGAATCTGTTCATCTCTTGCCTTGTCAATTAGATAGGCAATTGTCTTAGCACTGGGTTCTGTATCTGTGCTGCATCCAGAAAAAGCGGCATGATAATCAAATCCATACTCCTCTGCCAGATACCGAAAGGGGAATTTATCTCCCACAATCACGATATTTCTTTTTTTATTTGCTGCTACCTTCTGAAATTTTTGGTGAAGCGCTTCTAGTTCCCCTTGGTAATTTTCTAATCTTTCTTCATATATCTCTTTATGAGATGGGTCTGCCTGCACTAAAGCTTGTGCAATCATCGCTGTACATGTCATGGCATTTACAGGAGAAGTCCAAATATGCTCATCATATTCTACTTCATCTTCATGACCATGCATGCTGCTATGGAAACCCTCATGATATTTCCTATCAATGTCTTGATTGAGAAGATTTTCATGAACATGTGAGGGACTATCTTCCATACCTTCTACAATTTCTTCTTCCAGTACTTCCACATAATCCATCATAACTACCAAGCTTTTATCTGATACATCTACTGCATCTAGTACTTGGCTAACCCAGTGCTCCATCATTCCTCCATTACAGATGATAACATCTGCTTCTTCGATTTTCCTCATGTCTGCTGGAGTCGGTTCAAAGGAATGACTATCCATACCTGCTGGAACAATCAATTCTAAGTCTACCATATCTCCTGCAATCTGTCTTGTAAAATCGTAATATGGAAATATAGTCGCAACCACGTTCAAAGGTTCCTGACTGCCAATTTTCTGTTCCACCGCTTTTTCCTGCCCTTGCCCGCATCCTGACAGAACTATCGTGCAAAAGACTAAAATTTCAAAAAATATAGTAAAATAAAGCCCAATCTCTAATTTGTCTGACACCTTTCTCTTTCCCATAGATTTTCCTCACTGAAAGATGGAGATTTTAATTTCTTCGTTCCCCTTCCATTGTCTGCTTGATAATATCCTTTAATATATCATAGGAAAGCTGTCCCGATGCATATCCAAATACATTTCCTTCTCGGTTAATCATAAACGTAGTAGGAAATGCATAGATACCATATTCTTGGAATAGTTCCCAAGTTTCATCCATTAACACTGGATAAGTATATCCATTCTCCTCTAAAAAGACAGCAATCTCCTCTTGGGATTTTTCCTCTCCCATACCAGGGCCAGCCACTCCTAAGACTATTAAAGCCTCTTCCCCTTCTGTGCTGTATTCTTCATAAATTTTCTGAATATCTGGAAGTTCTGCACGGCAAGGCGGACACCAGGTTGCCCAAAAGTTCAAAAGAATGGTCTTTCCTTTATAATCTGAAAGTTTGTGTACCTGTCCATACTGGTCTTTCAGTTCAAACTCAGGTGCTGGAATCTTGTCTTCTTCAGAATCTCCATCAGTTTTACTTTCTTGGTTATCTGCCGCTGTTTCGTCTTCCTTTTTATTTTCTTTTCCAGTCTCTGAAGTTTGACCTATTTCCTGCTTTTGCTCTGTATTCTCATGGTCATTTTCTGTTGTATCATCTGTCTTTGCAGATAGGATTTCTGGATCTGAGTCTTTATTTTCTGGGCCTTCATTGCTTCCTATTGATGGAAGCTGCGATAGATATCCAGTTATGTTATTCATTTTTCCTGTAACCATCATGAATCCCAACAGTACTAATAATACACCGCCAACTTTTACAGTATATTTTACTACTCCCATATACTTTTTAAATAATTCCAGCAAAGAGGTAGTGAAAAATCCCGCAGCTAAAAATGGCAGCACTAATCCCAGAGTATACACTCCTATCAGAAAAAATCCTGATGCCTTGGTTCCAGCGGAAGCTGCCATAAGAAGTACTCCTGCAAGAACTGGCCCTACACAGGGTGTCCATGCAAAACTAAACGTAAATCCCATAGCAAATGCAGCCCATGGTGACATAGCTGCCTTGTCTAAATGAAAAGGAAGTCTCCGTTCCTTTCCAAGAACCATGGAATCTCCAAAAATTCCTATCTGATACAAACCAAATAACACCACAAAGATGCCGCCTATCCTTGCAAACATTATCTGATTAGAGCGAAAAAATGTTCCAAGAACACTGGCTCCCATACCTAACACAAAAAATGCAAAGCCAATACCACCCACAAAACATATTGTATGCATCAGCACCCTGCTTCTCTTATAATAAATCTTTCCATCTTCTGTTCGCACTCCAGTGCCGCCTGATAGATAGCTGATATATAAGGGAAGAATAGGCAGAACACATGGAGAAAAGAAGCTTAACAACCCCTGTATAAATACTGTAATCACTGGCACATTGATATCAAATGAAAATCCCATTTCCCTATCTTATCCTCCTCCCATTATTTATAACCATCTAGATGCCAATCGAAACTCTCCGCAGAATATAATATCTAACAATTCCCTTAATTTTTTACAAGAAATCCCAATTTTTCTCTTGTATAAAAAAACCAGGGTCTACAAAAGTCCCAGGTTCTTCATTGCATATTCAATTCCATCTTCTTCTACCGTCTTAGTCAAAAATGTTGCATACGGTTCCAGCACTTTATCATGTTTTTCCATAAGCACTGCATTCTGGGCGTATCGAAACATATCTAGGTCATTGCTGCTGTCGCCAAACACATATACATCTTCTATGGCAATTCCAAATTTTTTCATTATCATCTCAATCGCCGTAGCTTTACTATGTCCTTTGGGAACACATTCATAAAAATTATCGCCTCTGTCAATTATCTGCATGTCAGACTCTAAAAAGGAAAACAGACCTTCTCTGTTGCTGTGATTATCAGCAATCAAACAGAATTTGTCAAATTCATAACAATCTTCTTCCCAGCCATATGGACTTAAATTTCCCTCTTTTTCTAAACTTTTCTTTAGCCTTCTTACCATTTCCATACGAGAATCTCCTTTTTGGAAATAGCAACTTTCAATTCCCTCCAAAATGCCATCAAATCCATAATCTACGATGGCCTTTTTAATTTCTAATCCTCGCTCATGGGGAATTCGGTGAGAATATACTACTTCTCCTCCCACTTCTAAATAGATTCCGCATCCACACAAATAGCCATCTGATTCAACAATTCCCTTTACAGGGCCAAGGCAGCTTAAAGCCCTGCCAGAATTGATAAATACCAGATTGCCCTTTTTCCTGGTCTGTATAACAGCTTTCTTGGCGCTCTCTGGCACAATTTTAAGCTCTTCACTGAATAATGTTCCGTCTATATCAAAAAATAATGCTTTCCTACTCATTATCCCTCCGAAATGTAATGGTTTGACTAGACTCATCCATAGCATCAATAATAGCCAACGATTCCAATCGGATTCCCTTTTTGCGCAGATAGTCTCCACCTGGTTGAAAACCCTTTTCAATAACGACTCCTGCCCCTATCAACTCTGCCCCAGACTCCTTCACAATCTGTGTTAGGCCTTCCAGAGCTTTCCCGTTGGCAAGAAAATCATCAATCAAGAGAACTTTATCTTCTTTTCCTAAAAATTCCTTAGCTACCATAATATCATAGACTCGCCCATGAGTAAATGATTCTACTTGGCTGGTATATACGTCCCCCGCAATATTCTTTGTCTTATTTTTCTTGGCAAATATCACAGGAACCTTAAAATATCTTGCTGTTATACAGGCAATCCCAATACCAGAAGATTCAATGGTCAGAAGTTTCGTAACCTGGACATCTTCAAATCTGCGCTTAAACTCTTTTCCAATCTCTTCAAACAACGCAATGTCCATCTGATGATTTAAAAAGCTGTCTACTTTGAGTATCTCTTTGCCTTTGATTCTGCCATCTTTTTGAATTCTTTCTTTTAAAAGCTCCATGCCTGATTCCTCTATTTTACATAAGAAGCCAACTATATCCATTCTTACTATTGTCTTTACAGAAATTTCAGTAAAATTAGTATTGGTTCCTATTATTTCTACAATTAGTATTAACATATTAGTACTATAACAGACAAATAAAAATTTCAAGTATTTACTGTAGTACTAGAGCATGTTTGAAAATTGCTTTTCGTCAGATGTGCGCCACCGTTTGTGGGAGATTTGGTCCGAACGAGGGCCAAATATACCGCAAACGGTGGTGTGCAGATGGCAGAAATGAATTTTCAAACACGCTCTCTTCCTTTTTGCACGCCTGCCTTTTGTCGGAGGCATATCAGATAGGAATTGACCTCTGCCACAGATACAGGCAAGCTGCTCACCGTCTAGTCCTCCCTATCTGATATATTTTCTTTATTCTGCTACTGCATTCTCTGCAATCAAGGCTACTATCTTCTCTGTAAGGATATAATTCTTGATATTATCTAATCCTGTTTCCGCAGCCATGGCATCTACATCTTCATATTCAAAAGCATCTGCCATATCTTTGAGTTCCTGTTCTTCTACCACAATATTCTCTTCCTTGGCAATCGCATTGACTATGATATTCTGCTTACAGCCCTCTCTGGACATTACCATCAGTTCATCCTCAAAGGTTGCCAAATCCATACCATAATAGCTCATCATAGTTTCTAAGTCTAACCCAAACAATGCTGCCTGCTCCTCATAGGATTTATGCTGGTCCTCATAATATGCTTGTACTGCCTCGTCAGAAATCGTCACCTCGCTGTTGTCAACTACCTTTTTAAATACATCAAGTCTTTTCTGATTTTCAGCATTGGATATTGCTGTCTCCTCCATCTCTTTTCTCAATGCTGCTCGATACTCATCTACAGTAGCGAAATCGGTATTCTCTGCAATAAATGCATCATTTAGCTCTGCCTTTACGGACTCCTGCACTTCATTGACAGTTACTTCAAATACTACAGGCTGCCCTGCCAGCTCCTCATTGGGATAGCTTTCTGGGAAAGTCAAATTTAATGTTACTTTCTGGCCTGCTGTTGCACCGATAAGTCCAGCTTCAAAGCCATCAATAAATTGACCAGAACCTAATGGTAAATCATATCCACTGTCTGTTCCTCCATCAAATGCTACTCCATCTTTGGTTCCTACATAATCAATATTTACAATATCGCCATTCTGAGCTGCTCTGTCTACTTTCTGAAGACTAGGATAAGCATCTAATAGCTGTTGTATCCTGGTTTCAATCTCCTCATCTGTTACCTCAGTGGAAAGTGGTGTATAGGTTACTCCTTTATATTCTGCCAGAGACACAATCTCTCCTGGATTCAGTTCTTCTGGTCTAGGCCCCTCTGTGGTGGTTTCTGATTCTTGGGTAGTTGCTTCTGTTGTGACAGTGTTTTCTGTAGTTGCTGTGGAATCTGTCTTGGCAGAACATCCAGATACCATCATCACAGCCATAAGGCCAAACATGCAAATTTTAAAATTTTTTTTCATTTTCCTTCCCTTTTCTTTCTTAAAAAAATAGTGATATTCCATACAGGCCATAAAGCCTAAAAGCAAGTATAGCACATCCTTTCTTTAATGAAAAGGTCTTGGACTAAATTCACAAAAAATTCAGAATCCTTTCAAATTCCTTTCATTCTTAGATGTAGCAGATTGCTACGAAAATAGAATTTCTATTTTGCTCGGACTGGAGTGGAACAGAGAAGCCAAGATGCTGTGTGCCAGTGACATACAGTTAGCACCAACCAAAACGAAGCATAGACCTAAGAAGCAAAAAGTCCATTGGCTTTAGAAAATAGATAATTCACACTTGACTAATGCGATATCAGCTCCTCGCTGTCTAAAACCAATGTAAAAGGTCCATCATTTACCAGGGACACCTTCATATCTGCCCCAAAAATCCCATGTTCTACTCTATCCACATAAAGTCTGCATCTCTCTATCACATGCTCATACAGACAATTTGCCATATCTGGAGCGCCTGCCTTGATAAAACTGGGACGATTTCCCTTTTTACAGTCCGCATATAAAGTAAACTGGCTCACTACCAAGATTTCTCCTCCTACATCTGCCAGAGATAGATTGGTCTTTCCATTGTCATCTGGAAAAATCCGCAGCTTACAAATCTTGTCCACCATTTTATCGGCAATCTGCTCAGTATCCCCTTCTGCTGCTCCCAAAAGTAGCAAAAAGCCATGACCAATAGCCCCTATCTCTTGACCATCTACAGATACATTTGCTTCTTTTACTCTTTGTAATACAACTCTCATATCTCTCCTTTTCTCATTTAAAACTTGACCAAAGCAACTTCCACAATTAGATACCATGCAAAAAAATTTATCAGAAAAAAATCCGTCAGCACAACAGCAAACAGTCTGAAACTCTTTGTTCTGAACTGTTTGTTCGTGCTGCGGATACTTTCTATCAACAACTACCATTGTCAGCCGGCTGTTCCTCTTTGGTCTCTCTGGCTATTCCATGCTAGAATTGTCTCATTGAGTGAATACATCTTTCCTTCTAATATATCTACAATATCTGCACAGGCTTTTAATTCCTGTTGCAGATAAGCTGGACCTTCTCCTTCAAACTTGTAATAAATCTTATGCTCTAAGCTGGCCCAAAAATCCATGGCCACTGTCCGTATCTGAATCTCTACCTTAGTTTCCACTGGCCCATCAGATAAATAGACTGGAATTGTCACTACCATATGGTAGCTTTTATATCCATTGGGCTTGGGATGTTTAATATAATCTTTCACATAAAGTACAGTCACATCTTTCTGTCCGGCTATCATATCTGCAATCAAATAGATATCTGAGGTAAAAGAACAGATAATGCGGATTCCGGCAATATCGCTCAATCTGTCCTTCATATTGGCGATAGTCACTTCATAGTTGTGACGTTTCATCTTTTTTACAATGCTTTCGGCAGTTTTTAGGCGAGACTTTACATGTTCAATGGGTGTGTAATTATAAATATGAATAAACTCGTTATTTAAAATCTCAATCTTAACATTGATTTCTTTTAATGCTGAGCTGTATAGAAACATCAATGAGTTCCATTGTCCTAACTGGTCATATGCTTTGGGGATATTATCCATCTTATCCCTCCTCCTGATACTACCTATAATTTTAAACCTTTCAGCAGATCGCCCAAGCCAGTAGACACTTCCCCTGAATTCTTATACTCATAATAAACCTCTTTTTCTTCCCCTTGAGATTCTAATGCCTTCATGCTCAAGCTGATTTTTCCATCGGCAACAGAAAGTACTTTTACTTTTATCTGCTGTCCTTCTTTTAATACCACACTTGGATGTTTAATTCTCTGATTGCTAATCTGGGAAATATGCAACAGCCCAGACACACCACCCTCTAAATTCACAAATGCTCCATATGGCTTTAAACTGTCAACCGTTCCCTCTACCGTGTCTCCTGCTTTGTAGGTGGAAATTTTTTCCTGTCTTTCGGCCTCTCTGCGTTCTTTCAGTAATTCTTTTGCAGAAAGAACTAGCCGCTTTTTCTCAGGGTCTGCAGTAATAATGTATGCTTCTATATGTTTACCAGTCCAATCTTCCAGTTTTTCTACATATTCTAAAGACAACTGAGAGGCAGGAATAAATGCCTGTGTTTCATTTAAATAGGCAATAGCTCCACCTTTTACAATTTCTTTAATCTTTACCTTTACTACAGTTTTGTCTGCCTGCATCTGGCGCAATTCCTGCCATTTTTCTGCATCTGGTGAACCCTCTGGTACATAAGTCTGGCTGCGATGCTCATCAAAGGCTTTGTAGGATTCTTCCAGTTCAGCAGCATAATCTGCCATTGATTCTGGTGCTTCCGGTGCGGAAGGGGTTGATGTTTGGATGTCATTTGTCTGTGTTTCTTGTACTTGGTTGGTTTTTAACTCTTCGGCCATGTTATGGTCCCTCCCTGTAATTATATTTTTTGTAAGTCTTTTTACTGCTCATTACTTACATGTACATTATACTATACTTTTCCCTATCTTCCTAATTATTTTTATAGTTTTCTTGAAAAAAATGTGCTATATTGAAGAAAAATAATTAAATATATCTCAAGAGGGAATGTTATGAATGATTTTATTGACCTCCATATGCATACAATTGCTAGTGGGCATGCTTATAATACTCTGTATGAGATGGTTGCAGCAGCTGTCAAAAATGGAGTAAGGCTAGTTGGAATTAGTGACCATGGACCTGCTGTGCCAGGAAGTTGTGATAAGTCTTATTTTTCTAATTTTAAAGTAATCCCACGAAATCTTATGGGGTTGCGAATTCTTATGGGCTGTGAATTAAATATTATTGATTATGAGGGAGAAGTTGACCTAGATGATTCTCGTCTACAGCGATTAGATTATGCGATAGCCAGTCTCCATATCCCTTGTTGTAGTCCAGGAACTGTATTACAAAATACAAATGCATATGTGGGTGTTATGAAGAATCGTTATGTGCAGATTATTGGCCATCCTGATGATGCACGCTATCCTGTAGATTATAATACCTTAGTGGCTGCGGCTGCAGAACACCATAAGCTTTTGGAAGTCAATTCCAGTTCTCTCCATCCTCTTTCACCTAGAAAAGGCGCCTGGGAACATTATCTGGAAATGCTAGATTTATGCAAACATTACCATGTCTCTATTATAATTGGAAGTGATGCTCACTGTGAAATTGATGTAGGGAATCATGTACAGGCTTTGGCTCTTTTAAAAGAAGCTAACTTTCCAGAAGAATTAGTAATCAATACTTCTATTCAAAAGCTAATTCCTTATATTCCTGTGCTGCAGGATTTCCAGGAGG
>DEPC01000059.1 GCA_002358555.1 Hungatella sp. UBA3402
TTCATCGAGAGAGTATTGACATGATTAATGAACTTCCTGAAGGAAAACGACCAACTACAGTTTTAGTAACACAGACGGATAAGCATCCTATCCGCAATAAAGTGGACCATATAGTATGGCTGCCCAGCTATAGGAATCAGGGGTATCCTCAATATCTAGAGGACCAGATTGCCCCCATGATATTTGTGGACTTACTCACTAATTATATTGCAGATTATATGAAAGAAGATAAAAATATTTCAATCTATTCCCAACAATAAAAAGCGAAAAAGAAAAAATAAATTAGGGCTATGGAAACATTTTTTCATACTCCGCAAAACAATGATTTCCTTTATCTTTTTATTGTTTTTGAGAGAAGGTTTTGAGTTTTTCACAGCCCTATGAGATTGAAAACGATTATTATATTTATCAAATAAAAAGGTTAAAACTCTTATCTTAATACAATTTCTCCTGACTGCAGATGAATATTGCAGTCGCTTTCTTTCTCGTCAATGGTTAAGTTATATTTTTCTATATGTATCTGTGTAAGTGGATAGATATTTTGACAGGAAATGCTGCCCACATGGATGGAACGAATACTCTTATTTAACTGATCAAGCTCCTCCAATTTGTCTCTCTTTAATTCCCCATATGTATTGCGCTGGTCCAGTAGATTGTTATATTCTTCCTGCATATCATCTCGACGATTTTTTCCTGAGAGCTGCATATTGGTAATATTGTTTCTAAGCTGCTCCAATCCTCTGTTAATTTCATCTAGCTCATCATTGATAGCTGCTTTTTGACGCTCAAATTCAGCTTCAAGGCCCAAAGTGATAGTGTTGAGACAGCCAGAAATATTGCCTATTTTTTTTGCATGGACAGAACCACTTACAGTAACATTACTGCCAAAAATTAATCCTCGTCCCATAAGAGCATAGACAGAACCCTTTTCGCTGATAATATTGCTGTTAGCAATAATCGAAGCATAGATATCTTCTGTAGCAGTAGCTGTGACATTTTCCATAATCATACATTGAATCTGCTTGGCAGCCTTTAATTCTATATTAGAATTAGAAGTACTTTTAATATTCCCACGTACACAGATGGTTCCTCCAGATATGATTTTACCGCTTCGGACATGGCCATTAATCATAATATTACCAGTGGCCTCGACAGTGACTCCGTCCTCTACATTTCCTTGAATATAGATATCTCCATCAAATCTCAGGTTGCCAACACTGGAATTGATATCCTGTTCTAATACTCTCTGGCTTTGAATACAAAAATTGCGGTCTTCCATCACCACAATTCCACTAATGTCTGCTCGCAAGGTCAACCCATCCTCGGAGATACTGGTGTATTTTCCCTGGGGGAGACGGATAGGAGCTCCCTCGTTACCATAAAGCGTAGTCCCAGAAACATCAAATCCATTCTGAGGAGGGATGGAAGGTATAATTTGACATAAAATTTCTCCTTCACGAATCGTCTGGATTAAATTTCTTTTTCGGAAATCTTCTCCATGGAGCATTTCTTCTTCATTAAGTTCGGGTGTCTGTGCATATCTGCGTTGATATCGTTCCTGTAGCATACCATCAACTCCATCTTGGGGATATTCCCCGCAGGCAATTTGTACAATCCGCAGATATTGTTTGGTATCAACCAGTTCTGCAATCACATCATTGTAAATTCCAGAGACAATTCCTTCATAACGCATATCTTCCAGAAATTGTTCTAAATCAACTTCTTTGCCGCCGTTTAATGGTGGCAAGATACAGACATATGCCCTCATGCAATCTGCAGAAACATAGAAAATTGGCAGTGAATCCACAGGCAGATGTTCTGGTTGTTGGCTTTCTACATACTTTCTAATTTCCTTTTGTAAGATTCGATAAAAAGCATTTGGGCCATTTTCTCCCTCTCCATTATCATGAAAATCTCTCTGCAAATGGCCTCTGATTTTTTCTAACATCTTTAGCCCTTCTGATTTTTTAGCTTCATGGTTTTGTGAATCGGCGGAATTTTCTCTTCTTTTCTTAAATAAGTCGAATATAGCCATGTTTTCTCTCTTTCCAGCAAAATATAGGTATCATTCTATTATATTCTAAATCAGACAAGTGCGCAATACTCTTATCTCTATATTTTCGATGAGGGCAGTTTTGAAGATAGCTTTAAACCTTAGCTTGCAATAATGAGTCAGCTGAGGTCATAACTGAATGGTTGTCACAAAATAGATTTCCTGTTATACTTTATTGATATATGGATATTCGCATAACAATTAAGTAATTTTTTCCAGAGATGGATATTGATAGATTTAAGGAAGTAGAGGAATGAAGTCTTTTATATGCTTATAATTTAACCAGCACAACGAGTTATTTTAATTATCAATTTAATGGCAGAGATTAAAACAGTAGTACAGATTAGAAGCATAGAAAATAATAAAAAATTTTGGGAGGAGTAGACTATGAGAGATACCATACAATCAAAGGAATTTTTGGAGGGAGTCCAGAAAAAGGCTGCATTTCAAAAGCAGTTTGAGCGTCCACATTGTATCATTCTTGACAGTGAATATTGCAGTATGGGGAGAATGATTGCTCTGAATGCCTGTGAAGAGAATGGATATGCTTACTATGATGCAGAAAAGCTTATGGGGCTTTTAAAACCAGAGGAGAGGGAACAGGTTTTAAACTATGACAAACTGTTAGAAGATATCAATTTAAAAGAACAAACATTAAAAGAAGACCCTGAATTTAGGTATGTATCAGGTTTATATCAAAGTGCAATCCGAATAGCTCTGGAGAATGGTCTCTGTTTAATTCATGAATGTGGGATAAAGGAATTGATAGAAGCAGATGGATATACTTGTTTTAGTGTTTTGTTCTATGCTGTAAACCAGCAGGAAAAGCGAGAAAGGGCAAAGACTACAGCTATTTATGGAAATCTAGAGACAAACGAGGAGCTGGATAAGGCTATAGAAAAAGAAGACCATAGGAGAAGAATTTACCACAATGCTTTAAGTGAAAAATTGTGGGGAAAAAAAGAGTCTTATGATTTGTGTCTGAATACCGATGCATTGGGGCGAAAAAAGGCTGCAGAGCTTTTAGGAGAATTGATGGTGGGTACAAAGGAGTAAAATTTAGGATGTGTCTGATGGGACAACCCTTCATAAATTATAACACATATCTGCGAGAAAACCGTTTTCAGACACATCCTAGTATAAAAATTATTTCCACACAATGGGGTGGTCTTTTACCAGCTTAAATATCCTTTGAATTTCATCAGGAATCCTAATGTTTGCTGGACATCTAGAAAGGCAAGGCATGTCTGTACATTTCCGACACAGATAAGCACTATGTTCAATCCCTAAGTTTAATTTGCGTAATGCCCAATAATCTTTCCCAAGAAAATAGTAGTGATATTGTCTAAAAAGGGTGTGAATTTCTGTCCCATAGGGGCAATCGCATCTCTGACAACGATTGCAAGGAATGGGGGTAAATTCCTTTTCTAATATGGACAGTACCTCCTCAAAGCAGGGAACAGAAGTATTGAGATTACAAGTATCCCAGTTCATCGCTGCATCGGATTGTTCTACGGAACCAATTCCAATGAGAGCGCTAGATATGGGATAGGACAATACTGTTTTTATGAGAACTTCCTCCGAAAAAAATCCAGGAAGAATTCCTGCAGCATATACCTTATTAATTAGTAGCCCTTTTTCACGAAACATTGGTTCTTCTCTGATTCGGTCTAACATCCCTCGTTCCAGAATATTTCCGCTGCCCTGGAGAACATCTACACGCAAGTCTCTTGCTCCTCGAAGAAGGATATCATAATAATCGGAGGCTAACCCTGTAAACCGAATTTTTCCTTCTTCTTTTAGCTGGCTAAGGGCATCTAAGGCGCCTCCCTTTCGGAATATCTCGTCCTCATGGTCCCAATCTGCCTGATGGACAAAATAGATATCTGGCCAGGTTCCGAGATTTTCGCAAGATTCAAGAACTGCCTGATACATTTCATTTCCATCATAAAATCGAGCTTTGTCCGAGATAATGATATCCTCTCGTTTGATACTGGAAGCAAATTTGCCCAGTTTTATCTCTGCATCTCCATATTCAGGTACAATCGCTGTATCATATAAATTGCATCCAAGGTGAAAAGCATGGTTCATTACTGCTATAGCCTGCTCATCATTGAGATTAAAATAATCAGGAAGAACAGGAACATTGCCTTGAAGAACAGGAATCGTGCCAAAACTGATTTCGGAAACTGTCAGCCCAGTTCTTCCTAGTTTACGGTATTTCATAGTTTTCGTCATTCCTTTATTGATTCTCTAATTCCTATAAACGCTCGTTCTTCTACGAATATCCTATCTGGTATGAAAGGCATCTCAAGACTTTGGCAAAAGGCAAAGGCTTCCTTTCCAATACGCTTTAGGGTAGAAGGAAAATGAACCTTTTGTAAGCTATGACAGCGGAAAAATGCCTTGTCAGGAATTTCTTCCACCCCCTCTGGCAACAGAATTTCTTTTAAAGAAGTACAGTTTTCAAAGGCCTTTACACCAATCCTACAAAGATTTTCTGACAACTCGATTTCTTCCAAAGCCCCACATCCAGAAAATGCTCGGCTGTCAATAGATGTCACACCTTTGGCATGATATACTGCTTTTAGCCATTTGCATCCAGCAAAGGAATTTTTGCCAATGGAGGTGACAGTCAAAGGAAGGGTAATTTCGGTCAAGAGATTTCCGTCCTGAAACACATTATCGCCAATGGCAGTGATACCATCAGCCACCAAAAGTCTCGAAATATTGCCCGTACATTCCACAAGAACATCCTCTTCATTGGTCTTAAAGCAGTTAAGGCTATCCATAGCTGCCTGCATTGCCAGAGGAGGAAGCTCCTTTTTGCGGTCAGAAATTCCATGAAATACAATTAAGGAGCCATCAGCCAATACAAGCTCTTTTAGATAAATACAATTTCTAAAGGCATAAGCCTCTACTCTTATTCTATCTGACAGAAAACGAATTTTTTCTATTCCCATTCCCCCTGCAAATGCCCAGCCGCAGACCAACCAGATATCTTTGGGAATGGTGATATCTCCTATGCAAGAGGAGCCATCTAAAAGCATATGGTTTACCACCACCATAGGAGAGAGTTTTCGTTGATTTTCTATCCAGGCAGTTCCATGAAAGGCTCTTGCCCCTATATATTCTACAGTTTTTGGAATACTCACCTGTTTTAGCATAAGAATATCTCGAAATACCTCTGCCCTGATTCTCTTGATTCCTAGAGGGATTTTTATAATTTTCCCATATCCTCGGTAAGCACAGAGAGTTTCTTCATTCCTTATCTCAAAACAACTGAATGCACTGTGAAAAAGCAGACGAACAATCTCAGGTATCGTTTCTGACAAAATATCTGTGTAAGTTTGAAGCTCCCATAACTGCCCCTGTCTCGTTATCTGGTGTAAGGCGGTACAGCCAGAAAGAGCATATTCGCAGAGATGGATATTATTCTGTTCTCCAGCAAGATGAATACTCTCCAGAAGGCCACAATCTTCAAAGGCATGAGGGCGTAAAATGGTATGCTCATAGAGAGTTATCTGCTTTAATGAGTTACAATTCTGGAATGCATAGCTTCCGATTTCCTCTATAAATTCAAAACCAAAGCTTTCCAATTTTTCGCAGCCACAAAAGCAGTGGTTCTTAATAACGGAAGCGTGCTCACAGAAACATTCTTCTAACTCGATGCAGCCCTCAAAGAGCCGATGCTCCAAAACAGAAACCCCAGAAAGCGCTACTCTTTTTAATGATAGACAATAGGCAAACGCAGCAGGGCCAATATCAGTGGCATGAATACAGATATTTAAAAGAGCAGTACATTTTTCAAAAGCACGGGCACCAATAACACATGAAGCAGATGGAATGTGAATTTCTGCAAGTCTGCTGCATCCCCAGAATGCACCATCTCCAATTTGGGAAAGACTGTCAGGAAGAATTAGCTTTGTAATCTGAGAGTTTCTTGAAAATGCAAAAGGTGCAATAGCCGTAATTCCCTCTGGCAACTGGACTTCTCCCACACAATCTTCACCAGAAACTACAATACTGCCAATAACAGTCAGATAAGACGATTTTTTGATATTCTCAGTCAGTTTAACATCTTCAAAAGCTCTTTCGCCAACATACTGCAAGGAATTTGCCTGTCCTGGCACAAAGGAAATACAGCCAGACAAAGCCTCTTTTTCAATAGTATGCACATTCTTTAATGAGAGATTGTGAATGTTTCTACAATGATAAAAAGCCCGTTTTTTGATAGATTGCCAGAGAACAGGGGAGCGTGAAAAAAGGTTTGGACATTCTACAGTTTCTAGATTGACACAGCCGGAAAAAATTTCAGGCTCAGCAGTTGTGATAGAGCTAGGCCATGTGACATGGCATAGAGCAGTACAGCCCTTCAATGCTGCTGCTCCAATCCATGTGACATGCTCAGAAAAATGAATCACTGTAAGAGAAGTATTTCCATAAAATGCTCCTCCTGCTATGATTTTAGTTTGCTCTGGAAGATAGAATTCTCCTTTTATGCCTCGTCCATCCCAGAAGATAACCCCTAAGTCTTTTGTAGCTGAATCCGAATTTTTATCGAAACCTTCATCTTTCTCTTGTATCAATCTATCTTTAACAAATATGTCTTGTCTGGAATTCATTTTTGGAGATATTTCGGATGATTGAACGGGTATATGTTCTTCTGCCTTACGTTTTTGATTCCAGTTTTCTAGAAAAGGAGTATATTCCCACACATTTCTTCCAACAGACTCCAAGGTGTCAGGCAAAATGACATGTTTTAACGCAGTGCATCCATAAGCTAGTTTATCAGGAATATGACAAACTCCCTGCTCCAATATCATAGTGCGAAGATTAAGGCAGCTAAAAAAGATATCTGTTCCATATTGTCTTCCATTTGCTTTAAGGACCGCCTTTTTTACTCCACTCTGCGCAAAAGCCAGATTTCCTACATATTCCAGTCCTGGAAGAAGGGAAACCTCTTTTAAGGCGTTACACCGATAGAATGCCATCTCTCCTATAGAAGCCAGACTATCAGGAAAATGGATTTCCTTTAGAGAAGAACAGCCATAAAAAGTCTGCTCTCCAATTTCATGAACATGTGCTCTTAATATAACTTCTTTTAATGCATGACAATGCTTAAATGTTTTATCTTCTATTTTAACAATCTTTTCGGGAAGCAAGGCACGAAGCAATTTCAGACAGTTTTCAAAGGCTCCAGGACCAATATATCTTAACTGTTCTGGAAATTCTATGGTCTGTAAGGTCAGGCAGTCCCGAAAAGCTCCAGCTCCGATTTCCTCTAGAGAATCAGGAAGAAGCACTCGGTCAATGGCTTCATTTCCAGCAAAGGCCTCCTCTGCAATAGAAGTAATTCCTTTAGGAATAGCAACCCTAGGTTCACTGCCAAGATAGTTCAAAAGAATGGAACCACTGATACGGAAATTTCCTAAAACCTGTTTTTGGATAGTTTTGACTAGAGGTGGAATGGATTCTTCTGAAAGATTGGAGATTCCTTCTATGATATAGGAAGTTCCGTCAGGCATACAGACTTCTTTTAGGGAACTACAGTTTTTAAATGCATCTTCCTGAATAATCATTTGTTCCTCTTGAAAAGTTATCTTTTCTAGGCTGATACAGTTGCGGAAGGCGCGACTTTCAATCTCTTTAAGAGAGGAAGGAAAGGTTACAGAGATAATTCCCCGTCTGTCAAAAAAGGAACTTTTTCCCACCCTTTGTATTCCCTCTGGAATATCGACATGTTTTAAATTGGTAAGAAATTTCACCAGGCATCTGCCATCTAATTCCATCATTCTTAAGATATCAACAGCAATCGTGCGAATCAGAGAAGGAAGTTCCATATCTCCTGTTATTGCCTCTACAGCATTAGGAATTATAAATTGCTGTCCATCAGAAAAAGAAATCTCAGAAATTCTGCTGCATCCTGTAAAAACATCACAGATATCATTTTCCTGTAACTGGGGAGAAATTTCTAGCTTTTTCAACAGAACATCATTGACAAAGACTTGTTTTCCCAAATGTTCTACTCCAGGAATCCATACTTGAGTAAGACTGTCACAGTAGAGAAATACACAGTCTCCCAAGCTTTTGACAGAAGGAGGAAGAGAGATAGTTTCCAAGCTATGGCACCGATGAAATGCATAATCACCCACATAGGAAACACTACTAGGAATCTCAATTTTTTGAAGCTTACGGCATCCTTTAAAAGCACCAGATAGAATACGGCAAAGACCAGAAGGCAGAATCACCTTTTCCAGAGAGATACATGCCTTAAAAGCGCCTTCCCCGATAGTATGGACATGTTCAGGGACAGTGATAATTGTTTCTCTGCCCATATAAGACTTTAAGATGCCATTTTCAATATCAAATTTATTTAAAAAATCACTTTGCAAATCATTTTGTAGATTATTAGTCATAAGAGTCAAAAGCCTCCATAAATCATATAAAAATGAAACCAATTTTACTCAGTAATGTATATTCATTGAAACCAATAGGGCAAGTCCCCCAATCCACCGCTTTTATCTTTGTGACTTAGAAGTGGGGATTTCCTTGATAGCTTACATTTATGTGATATCAAGAGGCATCGGAAAATATTAACATAATGATTTCTCTTAACTCCTCTAAACTGCCAGTTTGATACAATCGCTCTTTATACTTTTTGGTTCCTTTTCGTTTCTTCATTCCATAGGAAGCTAACTTTCGCATATAGGCGATGGTAAAGGTTTCATCATAATAGGAAGAAGTAAGCTCTATTTGTTCTAAAAGAAGTTGTAAGGTTGATTTTTTCCGAGGTTTTCCTGTAAGCTCACTGAAAATAAAAGGATTTTCTAAAGCATAGCGGGCAATCATCACTCCATCAGCCCCTGTTCTTTCCATCATTATTTCAGCATCCTTAGCAGAAAAAATTCCACCATTGGCAATAAGAGGAATGGAGACAGCAGCCTTCGCCTGAGCAATCTCCTCATAACAGCAGTCCCCGTCATACATCATACTGCGGCTGCGTCCATGGACCGTGATTAAATCTGCTCCCGCATCCTCGCACATTCGTGCAAATTCAGCGGTAAACATATGGTCTTTTTGGATTCCTGTACGACATTTTATGGTGACAATTTTCCCGCTTTTCTTACAGCCCCGTATCACGGCAGCAGCCCTTGGCTGATCCAACATCAAAGCGCTGCCCTCGCCACTTTTAAATACATTGGGTACAGGACAGCCCATATTGATATCAATGATAGAAAAATCTTTCAGAAGTTCAGAGGAGGCCATTTGCTCCATAACTGCAGGGCTGCCTCCCAAAAGTTGGACAGCTTTAAAGGGCTCTTCTTTGGTAGTAAAGAGAAGGCGACTGTTGGCTTTGTCCTGATATTTTAATGCATTGGCACTGCACATCTCTGTAAAACACAGGCCAGCTCCAAGCTCATAAGCTAACATTCGGAATGGATAACAAGTATATCCGGCAAGAGGAGCCATGATAATATTGGAGGGCAATAAAAGGCCACCAAGACGTAATTTTTTAATTTCCATAGGGGTGTACTTTCTTTTATAAATGGAGTTTAACTTAATTTGTTGTACCAGTACTTTTATTTTAATTGATTCTTCATTAGATAGCAATGATATCTGAGGAGAATATTTTTAGGAAAATAATTACTGATGAGTAAGGTAGATGGATTAATATTAGTAGTAAGTCCTCTCTGCATGTGTTGTAAAATTTAAAGCAAGAAAAGACAGAAGGAAAGGAACCAACAAGGAGACCTTTCCGCTGTCTTTTTGCCTCTGCATCACATATTTAAAGTTAAGGTAATATCAGTAATATCAACTTTATCTACCCCTATCTCATTACACAAGGTATCCCTGAGCAATCTCGTTGATTGCTTCTGGTTGTGCCTCATTCCAGGCATTATAATCCATATTACTTTGAGCCACTGTAGTTCCTAATTTCACTAAAAAGTTGGGGATTTCTGACTGTAGCATTACGCCCACTTCTCGTCCCATGGCTTCTTCTCCCTGGTGCTCATTTCCATTTATATATAAGGTAAACGTAGGTTCCATAGCGCCATTTACCTTCTTAGCTCCTCCTCGAAAGCCGATTATTCCAGTTTGATGAGTACCACAAGATGAAGGGCAACCAGAAATATGAATCTGAGGAAGTGCCTTGTCTGGAATATGAGCTTCACGTGCAGCCTGAATGCAGGCATCTAAAAGAGATTGGGAATCTCGTATGCCTTGTTGACAGGTGCTGGCACCGATACAGCTTACAGATGTCTCGAATAAAGTTCTTGCGCTGTCCTCAGTAAGCTTTATGATAGCTTCTGCTTCTGTACCTGTAAGATTGATGATATACGCCGTCTCATCTGGACCAAGGCGGAGTTCAGCTGTTGGAATGGATTTAAGAGCATCATTTAAGGCACACAGTACATCTGGGTTTACAATACCTCCCAAGGGATGCCATATAACTGTATAAAGTCCTGGCTGCTTTTGCTCTAAAACTCGCCTATTTCCTGTGATATTTTTGTCGCCCTCTTTGTGGATAGGCTCTATGCAAGGGTGGATAGTTAGGTCCTCTCCTGATGCAAATACTTCCTCTAATTTCTCGTTATATGCCTTAGCATATGCCTCTGCACCACCTAAAGAATCCTGCATATAGCGGGTGCGGGCTTTTCCTCGGTTTTCATAATTTCCATAAGCTCGAAAAGTCAACCACATAGCTTTGATATAA
>DEPC01000211.1:0-448 GCA_002358555.1 Hungatella sp. UBA3402
AGAAGTTGCAAAACGTCCGCCATCCAACTGAACCATAGGACGAATATCTGGCGGAATTACTGGAATTACCGTCATAATCATCCATTCTGGCTTATTACCAGAATTGCGAAATGCATCAACTACTTCTAATCTTTTGATAATTCTGGCTCTCTTTTGACCTGTAGCATCTTTTAAGCCCTTGCGAAGCTCCTCAGAATCTTTATCAAGGTCAATGGCTTTAAGAAGCTCTTGCACAGCCTCAGCACCCATTCCTACCCGAAATGCAGTATAGCCGTATTTTTCTAACTCCTCCCTGTATTCCTTCTCAGACAATACCTGTTTATATTGAAGAGAAGTAGTTCCTGGATCCAATACAATATAAGAAGCAAAATAAAGTACTTTTTCCAGAACTCTGGGAGAAATATCCAGAATCAATCCCATTCTGCTTGGGATTCCCTTAAAATACCAG
>DEPC01000211.1:772-1610 GCA_002358555.1 Hungatella sp. UBA3402
CTTAAAATACCAGATATGGGACACCGGAGCCGCCAAAGCAATATGTCCTGTACGTTCTCTGCGCACACTTGCCTTAGTAACCTCTACACCGCATCGGTCACAGATGACGCCTTTATATCTGATTTTTTTGTACTTACCACAATGACATTCCCAGTCTTTGCTGGGTCCGAAAATTCTCTCACAGTACAGGCCATCTTTCTCTGGTTTTAGAGTTCTATAGTTGATAGTCTCAGGTTTTTTTACTTCCCCATGAGACCATTCCAGAATCTTTTCTGGAGAAGCCAGGCCAATCTTTATTGCATCAAATGTCAACGGTTCATAAGTTTCATTCGTCTCTGGCATGAGTGATACTCCCTTCTATTATTCTTCATAGGAAGATTCAAAATCCTCGAACATCTCCTCAGCGATGCGGTCCCCCTCATCATCATCATCTTCTTCTGCCTCTATGTCTGTATCTACATCTACCAGTTCTCCATCTCTAAATTCCTGCTCCTGATAGCCATAGTTGCCGAAAGATTCTTCCTGGTCATAACGTCTTTCACCTTCAATAATGGAACGTAAATCCGTATCTCCATAATCAATATTTTCCGTCAGTTCTACTTCTGTATTGTCATCTCGAAGAACTCTTACATCTAGTCCCAATGACTGTAACTCCTTCAACAGTACCTTGAAGGATTCTGGAATTCCTGGTTCTGGAATATTCTCACCCTTAATAATTGCTTCATAAGTCTTTACACGTCCAGTCACATCATCAGACTTCACAGTCAGAATCTCCTGTAATGTGTAGGAAGCTCCATAGGCTTCCAGAGCCCAAACTTCCATCTCTCCGAAACGCTGT
>DEPC01000211.1:1920-32757 GCA_002358555.1 Hungatella sp. UBA3402
CATCTCTCCGAAACGCTGTCCTCCAAACTGAGCTTTTCCTCCCAAGGGCTGTTGTGTTACCAATGCATATGGTCCAGTGGAACGGGCATGAATCTTATCATCTACCAGATGGTGAAGTTTCAGATAATGCATATGGCCAATGGTTACAGGACTGTCAAAATATTCTCCTGTCCTTCCGTCACGAAGCCTTACCTTTCCATCTCGGCTTAAAGGCACTCCCTTCCACAATTCTCTGTGTTCCAAATGTTCACCCAGATATTCCATAACCTCTGGTTTTAAGGAATCCTGATACTTCTCCTGGAACTCTTCCCAGGACGAATTTACATAGTCATTGGCCACATCTAAGGTATCCATAATATCTACTTCATTGGCACCATCAAATACTGGAGTGGCAATATTAAAGCCCAAAGCCTTTGCTGCTAAGCTCAAGTGAATCTCCAACACCTGCCCAATATTCATACGAGATGGCACACCTAAAGGATTCAATACAATATCCAAAGGACGGCCATTAGGAAGAAATGGCATATCTTCCACTGGAAGTACCCTGGAAACCACACCTTTATTTCCATGACGTCCTGCCATCTTGTCGCCTACAGAAATCTTTCTCTTCTGAGCAATATAGATTCTTACTGTTTCATTGACACCTGGAGACAGCTCATCACCATTTTCCCTAGTAAATACTTTGGCATCCACAATAATGCCATAAGCGCCATGGGGAACCTTCAGAGATGTATCTCTTACTTCCCTGGCCTTCTCGCCAAAAATCGCACGGAGCAGTCGTTCCTCAGCAGTCAATTCGGTCTCTCCTTTAGGAGTTACCTTTCCTACCAAAATATCTCCGGCACGAACCTCAGCACCGATACGGATAATTCCTCTTTCATCTAAGTCTTTTAAAGCTTCCTCGCCCACACCTGGAACATCACGAGTGATTTCTTCTGGTCCCAGCTTGGTGTCACGGGCTTCTGCCTCATATTCTTCAATATGCACAGAGGTATAAACATCATCCTGCACTAATCTCTCGCTTAATAAAACTGCATCCTCGTAGTTATACCCTTCCCATGTCATAAAACCAATCAGAGGGTTCTTTCCTAAAGCAATCTCGCCATTTTGGGTACTTGGACCATCTGCAATAACTTCTCCAGCCTGTACATGATTGCCCTTAAAGACAATTGGCTTCTGGTTATAACAGTTAGACTGGTTGCTTCTCTTAAATTTAGTTAAACGATATACATCTCTGTTGCCATCAATATCTCTTTTGATAATAATTTCATTGGAAGCGGAACGCTCTACCACACCAGCATTTTTGGCCACAACGCAGACACCAGAGTCCACGGCTGCCTTTGCCTCCATACCTGTACCCACTACTGGCGCCTCTGTGGTCAAAAGCGGTACTGCCTGCCGCTGCATATTGGAACCCATAAGCGCACGGTTGGCATCATCATTTTCCAGGAATGGAATCATAGAAGTAGCTACAGAGAATACCATCTTAGGAGACACATCCATTAGGTCAATACTTCTCTTCTGGAATTCGGAAGTCTCATCTCTATAACGTCCAGATACATTGTTGCGGACAAAATGTCCTTCTTCGTCAAGAGAAGTATTCGCCTGTGCTACCACAAAGTTATCTTCTTCATCAGCAGTCAAATATACAACCTCATCTGTTACCACTGGATTTAATGGGTCTGATTTGTCCACCACCCTGTAAGGGGCCTCCACAAACCCGTACTGATTCACTCTTGCATAGGTGGCCAATGAGTTAATCAAACCGATATTCGGGCCTTCAGGTGTCTCAATAGGACACATACGGCCATAATGTGTATAGTGTACGTCACGTACCTCGAAACCAGCTCTCTCCCTAGAAAGACCTCCTGGACCAAGGGCAGAAAGACGTCTCTTATGTGTCAGCTCTGCCAGTGGATTATTCTGGTCCATAAACTGGGAAAGCTGGGAACTTCCGAAGAATTCCTTTACTGCTGCTGTTACAGGTTTGATGTTAATGAGGGATTGTGGTGTAATGCCATCCATATCCTGAGTAGTCATACGTTCACGAACCACTCTCTCCATACGGGACAGACCGATGCGGTACTGATTCTGAAGCAGCTCGCCTACTGCACGAATTCGGCGGTTGCCCAGATGATCGATGTCATCAGAAGTGCCAATCTGCTCCTCTAGATGCATATTATAGTTAATAGAAGCAAGAATATCTTCTTTGGTAATGTGTTTTGGTATCAATTCACTTACATTTCTGTGAATGGCAGATTTTAATTCTTCCTGGTCATCGCCAAATTCTGCCAGGATATTCTGAAGCACTGGATAATATACTAACTCTGTAATCCCCGCCTCAGCTGGGTCAAACTGCACATATCCGCTTAAATCCACCATCATATTGGAGAGAACTTTTTCATTGCGCTCCAAGCCCTGAATCCACACAAAAGGAATGCCAGCATTCTGAATCTCTTCTGCCATCTGCTTATCCAAGGCAGTTCCAGCCTCTGCCAGAATCTCTCCAGTGCTTTTATCCACTACATCTTCTGCCAGAGTATGTCCTGTAATGCGGTTCTTAAATGCAAGCTTTTTATTAAATTTATAGCGGCCAACTTTAGCTAAATCATATCTTCTTGGGTCAAAGAACATGCTGTCCAACAGACTCTTAGCACTGTCTACGGACAGAGGCTCACCAGGACGAATCTTTTTATATAATTCCAGAAGGCCGTCCTCATAGCTGTCGGAGACATCCTTTCCAAAGCTTGCTAAAAGCTTTGGTTCTTCCCCGAACATATCAAGAATCTCCGCATTGGTTCCATATCCAAGGGCACGAATCAAAACGGTAACTGGCACTTTTCTGGTTCTATCAACACGGACATAAAAGATATCATTGGAGTCTGTCTCATATTCCAGCCATGCGCCTCGGTTGGGGATTACTGTACAGGTATACAATTCTTTACCAATCTTATCATGTCCAATGCCGTAATAAATACCTGGGGAACGTACTAACTGGCTGACAATAACTCGTTCTGCTCCATTAATCACAAAGGAGCCAGTATCTGTCATAAGCGGAAGGTCGCCCATAAAGATTTCATGTTCTTTAATCTCATCTTTATCTTTATTGCAGAGTCTTACCCTCACCTTCAAAGGTGCCGCATAGGTTGTGTCGCGTTCTTTGCATTCTTCAATGGTATACTTGATATCATCTTCACATAATGTAAAATCAACGAACTCCAAACTTAAATGGCCGGCGAAATCCGAAATCGGAGAGATATCCCGAAAGACTTCTTTCAGACCTTCATCACGGAACCAATGATAGGAGTCTTTTTGAATCTCTATCAGATTCGGCATCTCAAGAACTTCCTTTTGCCTTGAGAAGCTCATTCTAACGCTCTTCCCTGCTTTTACAGGACGCATTCTGCTTTTCTCCATTAGACGTCTCACCCCTGTTTTCTTTTCATTCTATTCTCATTTTTGGGCATACAGGTGCCATCAATGCACAAGTCGCCACAATAGTGCACTTTTCATATTATCATAGGGATTTCAAGGTGTCAAGCTTTTTTTCTTCTTATTGCCTTTTTTGTGAATCAATGTTATACTGTAGATATTCATCTTATGCATAGCTTGTACAAAGCGAACCGATGAATGGGTGACATTTCAGCTATGCCACACACAATTTAGGGCTTATTGGAGGTATATCCAGGTGAACACAATTTTAAACGTATTACTGGTAATTCTTATCATTATTGCAGTAGCTATGGCTATCCTGTATTTCATGGGCAGGAAGTTGGAGAAACGCCAAGTAGAACAGCAGAATATGCTGGAGGCGGCTGCACAGACTGTTTCTATGCTGGTAATTGACAAGAAAAAGATGAAGATTAAAGACGCCAATCTTCCAAAGATTGTTTATGAACAGACACCTAAATATCTGCGGTGGGCAAAGGTTCCCATTGTCAAGGCAAAGATTGGCCCCAAAGTCATGACTCTGTTAGCTGATGAAAAGGTGTTTGCAGCTCTCCCCTTAAAAACAGAAGCAAAAGTGGTTATTAGTGGAATCTACATAACCCAGCTCAAAAGTGTAAGAGGCGGAGCAATTCCAACACCCCCTAAGAAGAAAGGGTTTTTTGCTAGATTCAAGAAGAATAAAGAGAACGATAAGAAGTAAATGGAAAAGACTGTCCTATTAAACAAACGAATTTGTTTCGTTCTTAGTAGGACAGCCTTATTTTTTATCAGACTACAAATTTTATTGAAAATCTTACTCATGATTTTCCCTTTCTACACAAAAATCTCTCAGAAATGCATGATATTCCGATTTAACCATAAAAAACTCTATCTTTCTTACATATCTTTGTAGAAAAATGCCAGGTACTAAAAGAGGATATGGTCTTTCTATCATGGATTCTTATTAACTCATTTTTACAGAACTTATAATCACTTTGATATAACAATCAGATATATATTCATGATTGATGCTTAGAGAATACCTTACATTCGCCTCTATCAGTTCTTCTTTCTCTATCACTTCGAGCTTATCTGTAGAAATACCCAACAACAACTCTCCTATAGGAGTCTGATACCCTGTAATAATCTCTTTTCCAGGTTCAAATATCATATGAGTTCTAGCAGCTCCTCTTCTAATCATTTCCATAGAGGTTGGAGTAATCTTAATGGTATTGCGACTAATCCCTTTATTGTCCTCTATCTCCTCTTCATACAAGATATAATGGGTTTCATTCTTCTTAAAATAGTTTCCTTTACTAACTGTCTCAACAGTTTCCTTCTGTCCCTCAACCATTTGAATGCCATTTATAGCAAGCCATATATCCCTAGTCACATTTGTTTCCTCCTACTATTATCCTATCACCCTCTATTACTGTCCCACATAATAATCAATTTGTTATGCTAGAGCTAAGCCCTTGGTCCAAAACCGCAGGTCAAGGGAAATCAAGGGCTTAGCATAACCATTTCTCTTTTTAATAATCCTCCACCTGCAACATCTTGGTCTCCTTTACTTCATTGGGTAAAATAGATGTTGCAAATGCTGTAAATTTCTCTGCCAAGTCGCTGACATAAAATTCATATTTTTCTCCTTTATGTTCTCCTTTTTCATCGCAGGTCAATCCCTGGCTGTCCAATAATTCTTTTAATTCTATTGCTGTTTCATAAGCAGGATTTACCAGAGTCACCTGTTCCCCCATAAGGCGTCCCAAGGTGGATCGAATCAGTGGATAATGGGTGCATCCTAGTACCAAGGTATCAATAAATCGTCCCTTTAGCACAGATAGATATCTGGAAGCAATTTCGTCTGTAACAGAATCATGAAGTAATCCCTCTTCTACTAAAGGGACAAATAATGGACATGACTTCCCTGTCACTTCAATATCTGATTTCATCTGTTTCATCACATCTGTATAGATGCCGCTGCTGATAGTCCCTTCTGTGCCAATCACTCCAATTTTCCCATTGCGTGTAGCATGAACTGCTGTCTTTGCCCCTGCACGAATCACTCCAATAATAGGGATATCAAACTCTTTTTCCACAGTGTCTAAGGCATAAGCACTGGCAGTATTGCAGGCAATGACAATAGATTTCACTTGTTTTGTCATAAGAAAACGGATAATCTGTCTGGAATACCGCAGTATAGTATCTTGAGATTTGCTCCCATAGGGAAGTCTGGCAGTATCTCCAAAATAGATAATCCGTTCTTGGGGCATCTGACGCATAATCTCTCTGGCTACGGTTAAGCCGCCAACTCCTGAATCAAATACCCCAATTGGCGCATTTTTATCCATGGTAACGCTCCTTTGCATAAGAAATCAGTTTTTCTACCAGCTCCTCTTTTGAGATTCCTCTTGCCTCCCAGAGAACTGGATACATACTGATAGCTGTAAATCCTGGCATAGTGTTAATTTCATTGAATATCACTTCTCCATCTTGTGTAACAAAAAAATCTACTCTTGCCAGTCCATATCCATCTACTGCTTTAAAAATCTGGGCTGCTGCCATGCGCACTTTCTCGGTTGCATCTCCTGGAAGAACTGGGTCAACTACAGTCTTTGATTCCTGATTATAATATTTTGCATCAAAATCGTAAAACTCTGCTGCTGCCAATATCTCGCCTACACCAGAAACTTTAATCTCTTCTGTTCTTCCAAGCACAGCACATTCTATCTCATGCCCTACAATCGTTTCCTCTACTAAAATCTTTCTGTCATGATTTGCCGCCTCTTTTAAAGCTTCTTTTAATGCTTCTCGGTTATCAGCTTTATTGACACCTCTAGAAGAGCCAGCATTGCAGGGCTTTACAAATACAGGATAAGAAAGCGTTTCTTCTATTCGGTCTACAACCTGTTCCATTTCTTTCAGTTCCTGACGCATAACTGGCACATATTGAGCCTGACGGATTCCCAACTGCTCTACAATTATCTTGGTATACCATTTATCCATAGAAACAGCAGAAGACAGTACCCCACAACCCACATAGGGGATTTTTGCCAGCTCCATCAATCCCTGAACAGTACCATCTTCTCCATAAAGACCATGAAACACTGGAAATACTACATCAATATGTTCTTTTCTAATCGTGCCATCTTCTGAAAAAATGATAATACACTTCTCTGTCGCATCTGGAGATAAGACAGCTTTTATCTTTCCCTTTCTCCAAGCGCCAGAATCAATATCCTCCACAGAATTTACCAAAAGCCAGCTTCCTTCTTGGGTTACTCCAATCAAAAATACTTGATACAAAGCCTGATTGATATGCTGAATCACATTGACGGCTGACATACATGACACCACATGCTCTGAAGACTGTCCTCCAAACAAGACTACAATGGTTTCTTTCATATAAAAATCTCCTTATTTTCTGTTTTTTCTTTTTTTGTGTTTAATTATAGCACAGGCGGTTAGAATTACCAATAGAAAACCAAAAAGGAGAGGAAAACCATGATGAAATATCAAAGAACTTTACTTTTGTCTGTCTCCTGCTTTCTTCTTGCATTCCTATGTTCTATTTTATGGGGGTATCAGAAAGACGGGAACTTAAATGAGCGAATTGCACCGCAGCTTCTGCGTTTTCATGTACTGGCAAATTCCAACAGCCAAAAAGACCAACAATTAAAAACAGAACTGAAATCTCTGCTTTTAGAAAAACTTCAAGACTGCCCCGCCAATTCTAAAGAAGAGATATGTACTTACATAAGAGAGCATAAACAAGAGCTTGAAACCTATGCGAATACTTACTTAACTGACAAAGGATGTAACTATGGAGCCAATATCTCTGTAACCCAGGCATATTTTCCAACCAAATCCTATGGAGATTTGGTACTTCCCTGTGGAACCTATGATACAGTACAGGTGGAACTCGGAGATGCCAGAGGTCGAAATTGGTGGTGTGTCCTCTACCCCAGACTCTGCTTTATTGACAGTACTCATGCCATCCTTCCAGAAGATTCCAGACAAGAGCTGAAAAATATTCTCTCGGAGGAAGATTATTATGCTGTCTTGGAAGATCCCATCCAAATTCGCTTTCGTCTAAAGCTGTTGGAACTGATACATTGAAAGAAATGTATCACAACATTATTTTGCCGCAACTCCACAACTGGATAATGATATACTTGATTGGGCAGATTTTATCTGAATATACATCGTTTTCCTTAAAGAAGCATGTATTGTGGGAGAGAGTATGATGATGTAACAACATATGTTTATTACAAATGGGGACTTACAAATGACAGGAGGACAAAAACATGAAAAACACAAATGAACTTGAAATGAATTTGACCGAAAATATGAATGGTTTCCGTCAATGGCTGGAACAGAGGGGCAGGGCAGAAAATACAATCCTGGCATATTCCTTTGCTGTGCGACAATTCTACTCTCTGTATAAGGTATGGGATTCTAGCAATCTGCAGCTTTACAAATGTTTTCTTCTGGAACATTACAAGCCACAGACCGTCAATGTAAGAATCCGTGCACTGAACTGCTATATGGAATATCAGAATTCTTCTGCTGCCAAAATGTCCATGCTCAGAATGCAGCAGAAAACCTATGTGGAAAATGTCATTAGCCAGGCTGATTATGAATATCTGAAACAATGTTTAAGACGAGATGGAAACTATTTGTATTATTTTTTGATTCGGTATATGGCAGCAACTGGAGTGAGGGTCAGCGAATTAGTACAGCTTAAGACTATTGATGTGGAAAAGGGACATCTTGACTTATATTCAAAGGGAAATAAAAGTCGTCGCATTTACATACCCAGCCCCTTGCGCCAAGATACTCTTGCCTGGCTGTCCAGGGAAGGACATACAACCGGATTTCTGTTTTTAAACCGCTATGGAGACCCTGTTACTCCAGCAGCTATCCGTGGACAGTTACGCAAATTTTCTGCTCTATATGGCTTAGAGCCTTCTGTACTTCATCCCCATTCTTTCCGTCATCGATTTGCCAAAAATTTCATTGAAGCTTGTGGTGACATTTCATTTCTCTCGGACCTTCTAGGGCATACCAGTATTGAAACCACTCGTATCTATCTTCACCGAAGCCGTGCAGAACAACAAGTGATTATCAATCAGGTCGTCAACTGGTAAAGGGGGAATTTTTATGAAATTGTCCAGCGATTTAGAAGAATTCTGTCTATACCTCCAGAATCGGAACTTGTCAGACAATACCATTATTTCCTATCTGGGTAGTATCCGCCTTTATAGAAATTTATGCCTTTCCATCAATGCTGCCAATGCAAGAAAATATCGCTCCTATTTAATCAAAAACTTTAAACCTTCTACAGTCAACCAGCGTATCTGTGCTTTCAATCATTATCTTGACTACATAGAACAACCTCAATACAAACAGGCTTCTGTACGGCTGCAGAAAAATTCTTATCTGGATGTGATTATCTCCAATCGGGATTATCTGAAATTAAAGCGAAAATTAAAAAAGGACGGTCCAGAAATGTGGTTTTTTGTGGTATGGTTTTTAGGTGCTACTGGGGCCAGAGTAAGCGAGCTTTTAAAATTTAAGGTGGAACATTTGCCCTATGGTTATATGGACTTATATTCCAAAGGTGGGAAAATGCGACGAATCTATATTCCTGATATCTTATGCCAAGAGGCTGCTGCATGGTGCCACCGCCAAGGTATTCAAAGCGGCTATCTGTTTGTCAACCGCCGAGGTATCCCTCTGACGACACGAGGAATCCATTCTCAATTAAAACATTATGCCAAAATGTATAAAATTAACCCAGATACCGTGTATCCTCACTCCTTCCGCCACCGTTTTGCTATCAATTTCCTTCAGAAATTTAATGATATTGCATTATTGGCAGATTTGTTAGGGCATGACAATGTAGAGACTACCAGAATTTATCTAACTCGTTCTACCAAGGAACAGCAGAAAATGATTGATAAAATGGTGACTTGGTAACAGAGTGTTTATTTAGAAGAATAGATGAAATAACGCTTAAAAAGAAGTTCCCCTCTGTCCTGTGATTCCAGAGCCAGGGGGGAAACTTCCCTCTAAATATATTGTTAACAATTGTAAAATTTCAGAATTGCTTTTAGCTATAGCCCTCAACTAGCTTACTCCACATCAACCAACCCTTGAACCGCCCAGTCATAATTTTCCATATCTTGTCTTAAATTCAAAGAGGCTGTTGTAAGAGCTACCTTCTGTTGAAGATATGCTATTTTAAGTTGAAGATATTCCAGTCGTCCCAGCATTCCCATCTGGTTTTTCAATTCATTTCCATCCATAGTTATCTGGGCTGCCTGAAATGCTGTCTGAGCTGCTTCATAGGCTGTCTTGCCTTCCAATATCGACTGGTACAAAGATTCAAGCTCTACCTTTACCTTTCCCTCCGCATCGTCCATAAGGCCAAACTTAGCATTTCTGTTGGCAGTTCCCTTTCCAGACATACTCCTTAAATCAATCAAAGTATAATTATTGCCAATCGCTCTTTCCAAATCATTTGCTGGATTCATGGTGGCAATCCTGTCTAAATCTGGCTCAGGTACCTCTCCTAGCACCATATCTGCATCATAGGACCATCCAGTCATCATGCGCATTTGCTGCAAAAGGGTGGTTAAGGTATCCTGCAATGTCTGCTGCTGGACCATAGCGCCTTGGAGGGATTTTTCAGCCGCCTGCACATCAGTTGCAGTAGCCATACCTACTGCAAACTGAGTTACCGTGGAATCATAGGCAGCCTGTGCTAATTCTACTGCTGTATCTACCAATTCCTTAGAGGACAGAGCCTGATAATAGCCAATCATCATTTGCTGAACACCAGAAGTAGTCATTTTTCTTATTCTGCTTAGATTATGACGGACTTCTAAATTATTATAAATAGAGTCAACCGCATCTTCAAAGTTTTTAGCTGCCTTACGGTATCCTTCAGATGCCCCTTGAAAGGCTTTATACATCACCGGATTAGAATCCTTTACTTCTTTTGCATCGGAGCGAGATTCAGCCGCTGCATCTCTCAGCTCTTGAGCTGCATCTCTAAATATCTGAGCATTTATATCAATCTGATCGATAACCTGCCGATAGGTGGGATTATAATTCTCCACTAAATCAGCAATT
Source organism: Hungatella sp. UBA3402 (assembly GCA_002358555.1). Taxonomy (GTDB): domain Bacteria; phylum Bacillota; class Clostridia; order Lachnospirales; family Lachnospiraceae; genus UBA3402. The sequence continues at coordinate 12,490 of DEPC01000211.1, forward strand.
TCATCATACTCTAAAATATTGTCCTGGAGTCTTTCCCAGGTTGTTTCGTCCATATCTTCTGGTTTTTCCACCTGGGCCATTGCTCCAAATGGAACTGAAAAAGCCAGAACCCCTGCCAGTCCAAGGGTTGTCAATAACCGATAGGGTCTCATGATCTCACTCCCTTTACAACCCAGTCATAATTTTCCATGGCATCAAACAGTTGCAAATTCTTTACTTCCACATCCATCTCAGCATTTACCTTAGAAGTCTCTTCCTGAAGGTATTCCATACGGCTGATGGAACCTAGCTGATACTTTGTATTAGCAGCATTCCAATTTTTGACAGCCACCTCCAAGTTTGTGACAGCCTCTTCATAGCTGCTCTGAGCCTCAATTACTTTCTGATAACCATCACTAACTGCCACGGCAATTTTTTGTTTCTCATCTTCAATCGCTTGCCTTTTAATCTGTCGATTTGCGTCGCTGTTGGCATGTTCTAATTCTCTTTGGTGTACTTGCAGAGTATAGTCTGCGTCCAAAGCTTTTTGTGTATCTGAGGCTACATCCATATCTAAGATTCTCTGTATATCTATCGGAGGCATAGAGCGAATCTCTGGGGTAGCATTCTGTGCCCATCCCAAGGTAATAATCAGATTCTGTCTGGTTGACTCAATCTGATTTTCCATGGCTATAATCTGGGCATCTGTACTCTGCAGATTTTGCTGAGCATTTAACACATCTGCCTGTGTTGCCATGCCTTGAGCTTGACGCCCTTGGGTAGAAGTCACAGTTGCCTCCAACAGTTCTCGATTTTTCTTTAAAGAAGTAAGCTGGTACTGAAGTTGATAATAGCTATTCATGGTGGACTGAGCCTGTTTTACAATATTACGTTCCGCTAAACTGTTGAGAAGCTGAGTCCTCTGTTTATCTTCGGTCATTACATTATCTTCTGCTGCGTTTTCTGCCTGACGGGCTGCCATCAAGCTCTGAGCTGCCGTCATACCATCCTGGGCATTAGCATATGCGCCCCATGCGCTGTTAGCTGCATCTAGATATGCACTGGTTATCTCTTTCGGAGTTCTGGAATTCTCTTTGCGATATTCATTTTCATTCTGTATCACAGTAGAGTTATATTCATGAACCAAGTCTGCAATCTCTCCATATTCCAGCACATTGTCCCGAAGCCTTGCCCATTCTTCAGCAGTTCTGGAAAATTCTGGACTTCCAGCCAAAGCCTGTATAGGAGTTCCAAGACTTAAAGCTGCTGTTATACACAAAGACATAGGTATTATCAAAGTTTTTCGCTTCATTTCCTTTATCGTATCTCCTTAATCTTCTAAAACAGGCTGCCGTTTCTTCTTATAGCTCATAACTGAGTAATAAGCAGGCAGCATCAACAGTGCCAAAATCGTAGAAGCCACCAGACCGCCTACATCTACCAAAGCCAGGCCTTGCATCATCTCTCCGGCATCGCCGTAAGCCATACACATAGGAATCATGGCTACAATAGTGGTCAAAGTGGTCATTAAAATCGGGCGGAGACGGGTTGCCCCCGCTTCAATGAGAGCTGTTTCCATATCCATCTCCTGACGGTATTGGTTTACAGTATCTACATATAAGATACCATTATTTACCACAGTACCTACTAACATCAAAAATCCAAGCATGGACGGCATACTGATACTCACTTTAGCTAAAAACAGAAGCCCAAAGGAACCAATTAGGGAAAATGGTATGGTAGTCATAACCATAAGAGAGAACTTTGGCGATTCAAACTGTGCAGCCATCACAACAAACACCAGGAAAATGGCAATGAGAACTGCTTCTAATAAAGCTCCAAGTTCTTCTACCATACTTTCATCAGTCGCATTTTGTGCTACCGAAATATCCATGGTCATGGTAGGATTTACCACCTCCTGCATCAACTGTTGCTTTATACTTGCTACAGCTTTTGGATCCCCTGTATTGACCAATTCTGTATAATCTCCAGTAACTGTCACCTGATACTGCTTATTGGACCTTGTGATGCTCAATGGACTGTCCTGGAATATAATCTCTCCAATATCAGCCAAAGCCACAGAACTTCCAGAAGCTGTAGGGATAAGAATTCCCTTTACCTGGTCTAAAGCTGCATACTCGTCCTCTGGATATTCTACCATAACACTGACTTCATTTCCACCCACTTCTATGGTAGTAGCTTCTGTGCCTCCCAGCATGGTATTGATTAAACCAGCCACTTGAACTGGAGAAAGTCCTTCTGCGGAAGCTTTAATTGGGTCAATATTGATTTTAATCAGTGGTGCTGCATTCTCTAAGGTAGAATGAACACGAGTTACTTCTGGTCGGTCAATAAGCTGTTTGACAATACTGTCAGAAGCTTCTTTTAAATTGTCATATTGCGTACTCTCCAAAATCACCTCAAAACCGTCAACTGTAGTCATCATGGAACCCATCATACTGCTGGCGCTCATGGTAATATCACAGTCTGGAAGCTTAGTTAGCATAGGCTTCCAAAGCCGTATCACTTCCTCTGTCTCCAATGGACAATCATCCTTTAAATAGGCAACTAATGTTGCGCCAGAGCCGCCGCCCATGCTCAAACCAGAAGAACCAAAGGAGAGCATATAGGAATCCAAATAAGCCTGATTTTCTTCAGAAGTAATAAAAGACTCTACCTGCTGTAAAATTTCATTTATTTCTTCTACTTTAAGACCTGGTTTTGTTTCAATAGAAATATCAATAGCTCCTTCATCTGCAGAAGGCATAAGTTCCATCTGCAACTGGGTTGCCATCATAATAGATAACACTAGCAACACGATAGAAGTAAAAATAACTGTTTTTTTCTTGGGAAGGAGAACTCTCATAAGCCCTCGATATCCATTCTGCAATCCCTGCAATATCCCTGATAAAGGTGCACGCTCTTTTTCCTTTGGCCGATATATGGTATAGCACAAAGGAACAATGGTCATAGCAGAAATCAAAGAGGCTACCATACAAAATACAATCGTAAAACCAAGGGGCTTAAACATCTGTCCCGACATTCCTTCCAAAAAAGCCAATGGTAGGAATACTACACAAGTGGTTACAGTTCCTCCAAAAATGGATTGGAGTACAATTCCGCTTCCTGTGAGTGCTGCCTGTGTATATTCTTTAAATCCAACTCCTTTCGTAGAACGGAAGCAGCTTTCCAAAACCACGATGGAGTTATCCACCATCATACCAACTCCCAGAACCAGACTGCTTAAAGTAATTACATTTAAAGAGAATCCCATAACACTCATGGAGATTAATGCCGCCAGGATGGAGATAGGAATGGAGGTTCCTACAATCAATGAGGCTTTTAAGTCTCCAAAGAACAGGAAGATAATAACCATAGATACAATAATTGCCATTACCATGGTCTGCAGCACAGAACTCAAAGAATTCTTAATCATCTCACTGTTATCATCAACTACAACAACCTCTAAATTGGAATCAGCTGCAGTCAGTTGTCTGACAACACGCATCACATCTGCAGAAGCCTCCACATCACTGCTGCTCTGCTGTTTTTTAATTCCAATGGAAATGGTATCTCTTCCATTATATCGACCAATACCTTCCGCTTCTTCAAGGGCTAAATAAATATTGGCTACATCTTCCAAATAAATGATGTTGCCGCTGCCCAGAGTGATCGGAATTGTCTTTAAGCTTTCCATAGTATCATAGCTCACTCCTGCAGATACAGATAAGCTCTGCTTTCCTACCTGAGTATCCCCTACAGGGAAGGAAAAATCTGCACTGCTGATAGCATTGCTGATGGCGCTCATATTCAAATGATATTGGGTCAATTTTTCTGGAATCAGCTCAATCTTTACATATTCCTTCTGTCCTCCACTGATATCTACACTAGCTACAGAGGACAGCTTTTCAAACTCTGGAACAATCGTATCATTGACATAATTGTACAAATTACTTTGTGTATCATTGTTGATTGCCAATGTGATGCTGGCCACATCATTGATGTTCATCTCTATAATCGTAGGTTCCTGTACATCATCTGGTAAATCCGACTGAATGGCGTCCATCTTCTTTTTTAAGTCGTTATAGGCGTCATCAATATCAATTCCATATTCGTACTGAATCAACACCATAGAATAATTTTCATTGGAGACACTGGTAATCTCCTTCATACCACTTAAAGTTCCCGTCTCATCTTCAATAGGCTGTGTCACCAATTCATTGACATCATCAGGGCTGGCTCCTGGATACATTGTAAACACAATAAGCATGGGCATATCCATGGATGGGATTAGCTCTAGCTTGGAAGAAAGAACAGAAGTTAAACCAAATACAATAAGGCATAAAACCACCATCACTGTAGTCACAGGCCGTTTGAGGACAGTCTTTGTTATATTCATGTTACATCCCTCCTCTACTGAGCTGCTTCCAGAACCGCTGGAGCTCCCTCATATAATTCTGGGTTCCACGTGGTGATGATTTGGTCAGAGTTCGATATTCCTGATATAATCTCCATTTTTTCAGAATCGCTGATTCCTGTTTCTACATCTACTCTATGTACAGTTCCATTGTCAAATGTATAAAGATATGGGGCGCCATTATCATAATAGACAGAATCTACAGGAACTGTTGTAACCCCTTCTGCTTTATCCGAAGTGATATATAATTTTACAGAAGAACCATTCGCTAGGGCTCCTCCTTCTTCTACCGATGCCTTTACTTTAAAAAGACCAGTAGCTGCATCCACCATGGTATTCACTTCTGTGACAGTTCCTATATACTCACTGCCGCCTTTCTCAATCCGTATCTGGTCGCCTTCCTTTACATTGTCAAGAATTGCCTCTGTCACAGCAAAATTCACTACCTTGGTTCCTTGGCTAGAGATTACACATAAAGGATTGCTTTGACTAACCATATCATGAACTTCCACATCTAAAGATTCAATCTTTCCTGCAATACTGGCTGTCACGCTGCTGAACTCCAACTGATAGTCATAGGCCAACTTTGCGGAATCATACTGAATCTGTGCAGATTTTGCCTGACTTTCTATCTGTTCATAAGCCTGAGCTGAAATATCGCCACTGGCATATAAAACTCTCATGCGGTTTAAGTTTGTGTTGGCATCCCTGACAGCAATGGAAGCTGCCTCCATCTGAAGTCTGGCTGCATCTACCTGCTTGGTATCAATCTCACACAATAATTGCCCTTCTTCCACATAGTCTCCAGTTTTTACATGGACAGCCGTAATCTCGCCGGCTGCCTTTGGAATCACATATACCAAATCTGACGGCTCCACAGTTCCAGTCATACTGCGGAACAACTCAATATCTCCCTTGGAGGGCTGTTCGACCTTTACCACTGGAGGCGCCACTACTTCTGGGGCTGTCTCCTCTGGGGTCATATATTTATACCCTGCCACTGCTCCCACTGCCACAACCAATACCACTGCTACCGCAATTACTGAACTCTTACTCATTTACCTTATCCTCCACCTGGTCTTTTTCTAAGGCTTTATAAGCCCCATAACGGAATAATAATAATGCTTTCTTATATTCCTTTTTAATCATTTTTTCCCTCTCTGGGTTCTTGTGATATTCTGCAATCCCTGCTAACATGGAAATCATACATAGCCTCATCAAAAGCATTACCCCTCCTACAGAATTGTCCCGCAATTTAGAACGGTCAATTTTTCTGTAGAACTCTTCTCCTATGGTCTTTTCCATATCAATCTTTTCTGAGATATATCCCAGCATCTCATCATCTGGGTATATAATCAAATTCTTATGCACATTGAACAGGTCATTATTCTTACAGAAATAAATTGCATAATCCATCAAAGCTTCCATCATAGAAAAAACATCCCCATCTGTCTTATCCAGACGGTCCAAGCAGAATTCTTTCCATTTGGCACTGGTATCCTCTAATAAAAACGACAATAAGTCCCTTTTATCTTCAAAATAGGTATAAAAACTGCCTCTGGATATCCCTGCACTGCGGATAATCTTATTGATAGAAACTTTTTCATATGGCACAGACGCAAATTCCTGCATAGATGCTTTCCAAATAGCCATCTGCTTCTCCTTGGAAAGCCTGTAAAATCGCTCACTCGGCATTCTCAATCCTCCTCCTGTTTTACAGGAAAAATCCGGCAATACCCATAACAAACTTCCTACCGGATATCTTATTAAAGCATAACTAAAGGTGACAACCTGTCATTCATTATAATGACAACTTGTCACCCTGTCAATGGGGTTATATTTTTTTTATATTTTTCTAACATTTCGTTAAGGTTTATATTTAAGGTTAAGGTCTGCGTTCAAAATTGCGCTCTAAAAGGTTTTCCTGTCCCACCATTTCAAATGGGAATTCTGTATCAATACTTCCGTCCTCCGCATTAACCATAAAAAACAACTCTTTTTGTGCTGTTGAAAGAGAAGTTCGAGGAATTTCTGCTTCTGTGCCATCTGGATTTTGATATCCCTGTTCCACAATTCCATAAAAAGCCCATACTGGGACAAGTTTTCCCCTGCCATTTTGATTTTCTCCAGAAACCCAGCCTTTACTTTCCAGTTTATAAGCCAACTTCACTTCTGTGACTGTCAGATAGATATGAGGAGTTGTTTTAATATCAAAATCTATGTTTATTGTTTTCATGTACTGCTCAAATATCTGGATAACAGCAGAAAAAGGCAACAAAAAGTCAACATTTTCTGTCGTTTCAATAAACTTTTCATTTCCAATATCCTTTACTGCCAAAAGGGTTCCATCTTCTTGGTACAAAATTTCTACATATTGAGGAGAAGTCAGATAATTTTCGGAAATATATCCTGCTTTATTTAAAAGTGGCAGTCCATCTACGTTTCTTCGGTAATACAGCCGTATTCCATATTGACCAGATGATATCCATGAGTTGTTTTTACTGATTGAAAGTGGCCTCCATCGTACATTTTCCAAATAAAAATCATCCAATTCTAACTTTTCAAGTAATTTCTCTGCCTTTTCTTCCATTTTAACTTGAATCTCTTTTTTGTCTTTCTCTGTCAATGAAATACTTAACTTCTCATCATCTCCATTACTCCCATCAGATATGGTTAAACAGGAAAGCCATACCATAGAAGTCTCTTGGCCATCACCTGGTGCCATGGAAAGGAGATAATTTCTGTTCGGAGAATAGTATGCAAAGGGCTTTTTGATCGATGCCCGGGAATTAGATTCCTCTGAATCGGAAATCCACTCTGAAATTCCAAGTTCTTCCCTCAAGATTTCTTGAATCCGTTTCATTTCCTCATCTGTATAAGGGGATAATTCTACCTCTATTCGAGGAATCTTGTCTATCTCTGGCACTTCGACATTTGCATTAGCTGTGACAGTTATTTTTTCGTTCTGAATCCTTGAGGTGTAGACTTTCGGCACTTCTGCCTGGTTTCGGATTATTCCTGCGGATTTCGTTTCATCTTTTGTTTCTTCTGTCTCTTCATCTGGCATCTGTTCAGAACTTGCAGAATTATCCTTGGAAATACTTTCTGTCTTTAGGGTTTCTGCTGTTTTCTCTGAGACAATAGGAGTATCAATATAGTGAACACAGCCATTTACAGAAAATATGCTGGCTCCTAAGACAATGGCAGTTAATGTTTTAGAATATATCTGAATTTTCAAATCAATTCCTCCTTGATGATTTATTTTTCTGCTTCCTTTTCCTCTGTTATCATAGCAAATTTTGTCTGCAGAATCTTTATCATCTTGTAATCAATCTGTAAATTCGCTCGTTGTGCTACCACAACAAGGGAAATTAACTGGTTATGGTAGTTAAAGATTGTAGTCAAAAGTAACAGTTAAACCAGATATCATAACTGTTACCTTTGTTCCTTCTCCTAAACAACTTTCTATCTCCAAACTGGCATGATGTGCTTTGGCAATTCGTTCTGCTAATGCAAGTCCAAGACCTGCACCCTGTTGCCTGCGACTTCTAGATTTATCCACCATATAAAATGCCTTTGTCACATGAGGAATATCCTCCAAAGGAATTCCCCTTCCATTGTCCTGGACAATTATTTTTCTTGCCTTTGGATTTAATATCACCTTAATTTCTCCAAAATTATCAAATGCCTTGATGCTGTTAGAAATCAAATTGGCAAATAGGCTGGTCAAAAGCAGCTTGTCTCCATACACAGTCATAATGGCTCCTTTTTTGTCCAGCCTGTCTATCTTGATATCCTTTTTAATTCCTTCATTGTCCTCCAAAAGTAGTTCCAATCGAATTTCTTTCTCTTCTAATATTTTTTTATTTTCCTCATAAATATCTTTTATCACTTCAACAAAATCTACAGCTTCCATCTCAATCTCTTGATTTTCATAAAAACCAATGAGCTGCAGCAGTTTTCCTGACATCTGATTTAAACGCCCTGCACAGCGATAAATTGCTTCCAGAGATTGCTCCTTTTGTTGGTCGCTGAGTCTTACATGAAGCAGAGAATCTGCATATCCTATAATACTTGTTAAAGGTGTTTTCATCTCATGAGTCATAGCTCCCAGCAACAGCTTTAAATCTTCAATCTGTTGTTGAATCTGGTCTGACATGCTGTTTAGACTGTCGGAAAGTTCCTTCAGTTCGTCTCTGGATTTAAGAACAACCTTGTCGCTGAAATCTCCTCCTTTAATACGTTCTGCCTGAGCCTGCAGTTTTTCCAATGCTTTCAAGAGATAGCGAATTACAACAGCTACAATAACCATAGAAACTGTAAATACAACTGTAAAGACAGCAAGATAACTCCTCGCCTGTTCCTTTCCCTCCTCCCATGTAGAAGTAATATCCTTTACTGACAGAACCCAAAAATCTTCTGGATAGGGAAGTTGTCTTTTCATAAGCAAAAGAAAACTTTCTCCCAATCTTTGAACTTCATAGGTTTCTTCAAGGACTTCTGGCGCTGTTATTTCGTAATCCGTCATATTTTTGATACATTCCTGTCCTTTCAACAGCGCATATCCTTTCTGATAAAAATGTTCAAACTGATACTTAAGATAAGCGTCTCTGGCCAGCTCTCCCATTTTATCGAAATCCTCTCTGCTTCCTATCTGGGAAAATCCCCTTTCTGCCAGTTCAAGCTTTTCCATCTCATTCACTGCCAGCTTTTTAATGCTGACATTCATATATTGATTGACTGCGAATACTCCGCAAGCCGTACATGTACCGAACAGTACTCCTGCTACCAAACTAATTATTTTTGTCTGTATTCTCATAATTTGTTGTTCTTGCCAGACACCATTTCATTATCTTCAAAGAGATATCCTCCTCTTGGCACTGTGACTATAGCTCTGCAAGCGTTTAACTTTTTTCTCAGCTTTGCTACATGGACATCCACGGTTCTCGATTCCCCTAAAAAGTTCTCTCCCCAAACCAAGTCCATAAGCCTTTCCCTTGGCAGCATAATATTACGGTTTTGCAAAAATATAGTTAAAAGTCGAAATTCCATGGGCTTTAATCCAATCTCTTTTGTTCCTTCATACACTTTATGGCTTTTTAAATCTACCTTCAAATCCTGAAACGTCAACAATGTTTTTTCTCTTGCGGTTCGTCTAAGTATCTTCTCAATTCTAACCAAAAGCTCCAGAATCTCAAAAGGTTTCACCATATAATCCTCAGCTCCCATTTTTAGGCCCTGTACCTTGCTGATTACATCTGCCTTGGCTGTCAGACAGAGCACTGGGATTTGATGTTTGGTAAGAGGTTGAATCAAAGAAAAGCCATCTCTCCCTGGCAGCATCAAATCCAAAATCGCCAAATCATAATCTGATTTGCCTTCCAGACAACGACAAACCTCATCTCCATCATAGATTGGTATGGCCTCATATCCTGCAATTTCCAGATTCATACAAATCAAATTAGAAATGTCGATATCATCTTCAACGACCAGTATTCGATACTTCATCTCCATATCCTTTCCCTTGCAACTGATTAAAGAGCGTTTAAGGCAAACTCTAACCATTTCTGCTCTTACTACTTCCTGTTGTTTAAATCTTTTATGCCTCTACCTTCCCTTTTATATTTTTAGAAACCGTAATTTCCTGATTGTCAATATGCTCTCTCATAGCAGCTTTTGCTTCTGCCACTCTGCGACCTTTAACGGCCTTTAAAATATTTTCATGTTCAATCAGAAGAATCTGGCGCTTATCTGCATCTTTGATATATTCCAGCCGATAACGATACATTTGTTCCCGAAGATTATTGATAATCTGTACTAAACGGCTATTCTTTGTACCCTTGTAAATAATATCATGGTATACTTCATCTGTCTCTGCTATGAGCATAACATCTTTAGAAGCTACTGCTTCTGTAAAAGCTCTCTGTGCCTCTTCTAATTCCTCTACTTCCTCCTCAGTCATTCTTAAACATGCCAACTCACTGGCCAGTTCTTCTAAAGAACGGCGAACTTCCAGCACATCTCGAAGGCTCTTTTCGGAAATCCTTGCCACTTCTGCGCCTTTTCTTGGAATCATCAAGACCAATCCTTCCAGTTCCAGCTTGCGTATTGCCTCTCGGATAGGTGTTCTACTGACTCCTAGTCGTTCTGCCAGTTGAATCTCCATAAGCCGTTCTCCAGGCTCCAACTCCCCTTTTAAAATTGCCTGACGTAATGTATTAAATACCACATCTCTCAGTGGAAGATACTCATTCATTGTTACATTTAAGTTATAATCTCTCATGGTACACCCCTATTCTCTCCGATTATAAAAATTAGTAAGATATACTTGCTTTACAAAATTCATTCCTTCTCCATAACGCATATACTCATAAGCAGAAGCTGCTGACTTGGGATTGGTAAACAATCCAAAAACAGTTGGGCCACTTCCACTCATAAGAGTTCCGATTGCTCCACAATCCATCATCTTCTCTTTAATCTGAGCAATTACCGGATGAGCAGGAATTGTGACTGTTTCTAATACATTCCCCAGATGGCTGGCTATCTTATAAATATCTCCTTGTCCAATGGCCTCCACCATGGCATCAATATTTGGATGCTGCTCGGGCTTTAACTCATTCACATGAAGATTTTCATAGACAAATCTCGTTGATACACTTAATCCTGGCTTTGCAATGAGAACTTGGCATTGAGGCATAGCTGGAAGGGGAGTCAATATCTCTCCAATTCCCTCCGACAAGGCAGTTCCCCTCATAACACAGTATGGCACATCTGCTCCGATTCGGATGCCTCTTTCCATGAGCTGTTGTTGGGATAATCCTAGTCCAAACATCTTATTCACTCCGAAAAGCACTGCCGCTGCATCGCTGCTCCCCCCCGCCATTCCTGCTGCCACAGGAATAAACTTCCTTAATTTAATAGAAATCCCCTTTTTGATGTCAAACTCCTCCATCAAAATGTTTGCTGCCTGATAAACCAGATTATTTTCATTATTTGGAAGATAATAAAGATTCGTCTCAACCTTGATTCCTGGCATATCCCGATAAATCAAATCAATCCGGTCATAAAGTCCTACTGTCTGCATAATCATACGGACTTCATGATACCCATTTTCTCTTCTTCTCAGCACATCCAACCCAAGATTAATCTTTCCATAGGCTTTCAGTCCAAGATGTTTAACCATTTCCTTCTCCTTTTTATATGTGATTGTTTTTCATATTATTTTGTATACAGTATATTATATACTGAATTCAAAAAAATGCAAGTAATTCCTTTGCTAGTGCATGACCAAAATAGGAAACTTTTCCAAAGAAAAATTGTGCAGATTGCGCAGAGCACAAGATTATAATTAAGATAGGTACAATATAAAACGGTTATTTTTAAAAATTACCTATAGACAAAAGAAATTTGTTCCTAACATAGATGGTTGTGAATTAAGTCAACTTGTTGTTGTAGTTAAAATTGGTAGACAGAAGTAACACCACAATCGAGATACCCCTCAGCCCTGCGGCTTCGGAGCAGTCTTCTTCCATGCATTACTTCTGTCTACAAAACTTTAACTAGCACAACAAATTAAGTCAATTGAATTAAATTTTTCTGTTGACAGATTAGTTCAAGTTTTTCTGCTCGGGTAAGTCTTTTGATGGTATATTCTCTGCTCATGGCCTCTTCTTTTGTAAGGAATTCTTCATAATATACCAATTCTACTGGTCTGCGGGATTTTGTATATTTAGCCCCTTTTCCTTCATTATGAGCTTTCACTCGTTTCTCTAGATGGTTTGTCCATCCACAATAGAGACTTCCATCACAACATCGTACCAGATATGTATAATTCATAGTTCTTGTTATTCCCTTCCACACACCTGCCATCTGCCAGAAGCATATCAGATGGGGGATTGATTCTCGCCAGTGATACAGGCAAGCTGTCCATTGCCTAACGGTGGGAGTCATCCCTATCTGATATATTTTCTGACCGTTAATCTATGTAGACGGCAACTGCGCTTGCAATACGCACTTACCGCCCAGGTTGCCCTGAATCTATCTGAAGCACCAGCTGGATGCGGATATGATACCAGCCATCCATAGGTTTTGTATTATGGAAAACAAGGGCTGTTTTCCATAATCGATTAATGACACAAAAGCGTCTTCATGGCAATGGAATTTAACTCGCTTTTTTTGCTTTTTATAAGCTATACTGTATTATATCCGAAAATTAAATTTTTGTGCATCCAGCTTTTTCCTTTCATTTAAAGCGGATTCCAATAGTTTCAAGATTTAAGTCTTTGATAAAAATTTTGACTAGAAATTCTAAAAAATCATTTCTATTATAGAATAACTACTATGCCCCAGCAACATCTTTCACCAAAATCAACCGTTCTCCTGGACGCACCTGTTCTCCTGAAAGGCCATTAGCCTCAATCACTTGTTTTCTTGTGGTATGGAACCGTTTTGCAATATCCCAAAGGCAATCCCCTGGCTGCACAATATATCCAGTTATCCCAGGAAGTTCTTGAAGTTTTTCAAAATCAAGAGGGGACTCTTTCACTCCTAAAATTACTGGCTCCTTCACTGGCTGCAGTACCAAAATATCTAGGCTTATCACTGCCTTTACCTCCACAGTATCGCTTCCTGTCATTACTGCTGTCATCTGTTCTAATCCAGTGTTTAACTGATAGACACTATCTGGTGTAATTCCTGGAGTCTCGGCTTCATAATGAAAAGGAACCATCTCTGTATCTGCTTTTACTGGCTCTGAATCATCAGAAGTCAAATACAAAAGGGATACCTCCAGCACCCCATCAATCTGTAGGGAATCCTCACGAATCTCCACATCATCTATTTTAATCGTTCCATCATTATGACAAATTTGGAGGATACGGTCACTGGAATTTAAGTCCAGTTTCTCTGCAACTCTACATTTTCCTGTATTCTTGCTGAGAAGACGGTCAAAACATACCTCGCCAAATTCTAAATCCAGTTCTCTATCATTAGAATAAAAATCTCCTAACAATTCAATCTGCTGCTCCTCGTAAAGCTTCATATCCAATTCTAGTACAGCATCCAGCTCTAAATCTCGCATCTCTCCGTCATAATCTGGTTTTGCTTCCAGCTCCTTGTGAACTAAACGCACAGAAATAGAGGGAACCATGCCCTCCACAGCTTCCGGCAATTCTACCTCTCCGGCAAATGGAATACTTTCTTCTAGCCACTGAACAGGAGTATTTTCCCCTTCTCCTGTGTAAATTGCAAAAATCATAACCTCCCCTTCTACATGAATTCTACCATCCAATGGTTTTGTCGTAGTTCCCCGAAGACGAATCTCACTCCATAGAATCTGTTCAATACTAGGTTTGCTGCCTGACAGAGAGATGTCCTCTTTTATACGATAGGTGTCCTTTCTGCGCACAGCGATCACTGCTACATCTGCCTGTCGTCGAAGAATCTCCATTCCATCAGAAGAAGTATCTGCTGCCAAGGGATAACTACTCTTTTCTCCATCTTTATTTTCCATGTCATAGCTGCTTACTCCCCAGCTATTGCTATCTAAATCTCCTGTACTCCAACTATTTTCCAGACTATTTGCTCCACTCTCCATCACATCTACAGCTGCCTCTGCATCATAGAGAGTTTCCACTCTTACCCCCAGCGATACAATAGCCTTTGCACTGATTTTCCTGGAATTAATCATTCCTGCTGTCAAATCATCTAATTCCCCAATCACTCCAAGATAATCCTTTTCTTCTAATCCTGGCACATTGATAGGTTCCTCAAATGGGATATGACCAGCCATTGTCTGAAAACTGCCTTCCACATTGCGATACAGCACCTGAAAGTCCAACTTTCCTTTGATGATTACACGTTCACCTTGATTTTTCACAGACTCTATCTGGATACCGCCAGAACTTAAGATGATGCGCGCCATATCTTCCATAGTATCTGGAACAATAAAATCATCATCAAGAGTTACCTGGGTTGCTGCATTGCTTTTAAACCGATTCATATGTATATTTTTTTTCACCAGCTCCAACATGAAAATCCACCTACCTGTCTTTCTACCTGCTTTTATAATAAATGTATGTGATAGATAGAAAAAATATGCGGAATTGGTTATGCACGGATCCTAACAGCTTTACACACAGTAAATTGTGGATTCTGCTTTTACACCTTTTACATCACAAATACTCATGCAGATAAATTAACTCGTTGTGATAGCTAAATTTGCAGCAAAAAGTAACGCATGAAAGAAAGCTACTCCCCGTCCTGCGGCTTCGGAGCCAGTAACGCTAAGTCTCCTGTAGATGCAGGGCTGCGGGGTATCTGGTTTGCTGCGTTACTTCTTCCAACAACTTTTAACTATCACAACAAGTTAAATTAGCAGCCCAACAAGCCTGTCCCAATACATAACTCTTAGCAATCAACCCTATCTAATCCTCAACAACACCTATCCTTTCCTAACTCTCAATAAGTTTCAAGAAAATGATATCTTTTTCCCTTTTTTACATATTCAATACATGCATCCAAATTCACATTTTCCACACTTCGGAAGATATTTTTTGGAATATTGGGATTGATTTTTTCAAGAGTCTTGATAAGCTCCTTAATCTCCTGGCGCTTGGAAGAATGTACCTCTTCTTCCAATGCCTTTTCCCTTGCAATCTGCTCGGTAAAACGGCAGGCACATTGAAGAAAACGGAGCTTATTAAATTCCTTCCATGATAAGATATCTTCCTCCTTCACCAGATATAATGGGCGTATGAGCTCCATTCCTGGAAAGTTGGTACTGTGAAGCTTAGGCATCATAGTATTGACCTGAGCACCATAAAGCATACTCATAAGAATGGTTTCAATCACATCATCAAAATGATGGCCTAAAGCAATTTTATTGCACCCCCATTCTTTTGCCTTTGCATACAGCCAACCCCTGCGCATGCGGGCACAGAGATAACATGGGGATTCCTGGATATCCACCACTACATCAAAGATATCGGAATCGAAAATCTGAACTGGAATTCCCATAAGCTGTGCATTTTCTTCAATCAATCTTCTGTTGTCGGGATGATAGCCAGGGTCCATAACAAGAAAATGCAGGCCAAACTCCATTTTTCCATGGCGGAGAATTTCCTGCATACATTTTGCCAGCAAAAAGGAGTCCTTGCCACCAGAAATACACACTGCAATATGGTCCTCTGGCTGAATCAGCTCATATTCATTAAGAGCTTTGACAAATGGGCGCCAAATGGATTTTCGATATTGCTTGATAATGCTGCGTTCAATATCTCCTGTTCTGTCAGAAGGTTTCCTGTTCTGGCATTGTTCTGGGCAATCATTTCTATGATTGTATTTTTCTTGTTTCATTTTGTATTCTCCTATTGTTCTCAAAGTACTCCTGCTTTTTCTCAAAAGAATCCAGCCTCTCTTCCAGTTTCCTCAGACGTTTTTCTATTGCCTCATAGGCTTCTTTATCCACAGAATTTTTTTCTGTTTTAGGCAATGGAATCCCAGCTTTTTTTATAGGGCGGGCAGGAACCCCTACTGCAGTAATATTGTTTTCCAATGGATTTAATAATACCGCATTAGCAGCGATTGTGCAATGGTCTCCCACCTCAAAGGAGCCCAGTATCTTTGCTCCGGCCCCTACTGTTACATAGCTGCCAAGAGTAGGATGTCGCTTTCCTTTTTGATTTCCCACTCCTCCTAAGGTTACTCCCTGATAAATAGTACAATAATCGCCAACAACAGCAGTCTCCCCGATAACTACTCCACCACCATGGTCAATCAGAATTCCTCGTCCCAAGGTTGCTCCAGGATGAATTTCAATCTGTGTAAAAAATCGGGCTGCCTGAGAAATAAGTCTGGCAATAAAATACATATGATGCTCATAGAACCAGTGGGCAAACCGATGCCAAATTAAGGCATGAACTCCCTGATATAATAGGAGAACTTCCCATGGATTTCTGGCTGCTGGGTCCCTGGACTGAACCGCCTTTACATCAAGCCAAATATTTTTTATAATCATATACTTTCCTTCCGCATGAGGGCTGTGAAAAAAATTTTTCTATACATCCCTAAAGATTACATTTTATTATTGTATCCCTTATTACTAAAATAAATAGATTACAGGAACTGGTACTCTGTATCGAAATTTATATAAGAATTTCAGATATCAAGTATGATTTCCTGTAATCTATTCTATGCGGAAAAAATAAAAAGGCTTATTATTGAAAGATAACCGGATTTTCGAGATTCTCAGTCTTCACTACAATATAGGGATAGGAAGTCTCTGGAGCTGGATTTTCTCCCTTCTCTGGCCCTAGAAGTTCTGTATCAATGACAATAGAATTGTCTGTTAAATACAATTCTTTTACTGCGATGCTGTATCCTCCTGTAGACTGAGCACCATATCCTACAACTATGTACAAATTCTGTTCATCATTGAAGGTCAGCTTAAAGGGTTGTGCCTTTTTTTCCTCAATAATCTGTCTAAGCTCCTCTGGAACATCAGAGTCAACTGCCACGGAAAACTCCAAATCTCGGACCTTTTTCCCATCATCTTTGCTGACCTTGCAGCCACTGGTAAATAATACAGCCATGATAATACTCATACTTAGTAAACAGCGAAAAAATCCTGATATTCCATATCTTTTCTTACTCATGATGGAACCTCTTTTTACTTGATTGCTTCTATATTATGTGAGAATAAAGGGAATTATGCAAAAAAGAGCCACTCTCCCCAGAATGGCTCTTTAAAATTTATTCATCCTCCTTGCTGCACATCTGAAGTCTGTGCTGATATTTTTCTCTTGTGGCTAGACCACCACGGATATGGCGTTCTGATTTGTTGATATCCAAAACTACCCTAGTCCTGGCAGCCAGAGATGGATTGATATGCTCTAATCGTTCGGTCACATCTTTATGTACCGTTGATTTACTAATCCCAAATTTTTTAGCTGTCTGCCGCACAGTTGCATTGTGGTCTATGATATAATTGGCTATAGCCACTGCACGTTCCTCGATATATTCCTTCAAGGTGTTCCCTCTGAAATTGTTTTTTACATCATATGCAAAGGGATTCTCTAATATGTTTACAGATTTTACATAATCTTGTTATTTTCCCGTATTTTCATAAATTCGTTCTACCCGATAAATTTCGGATTCTCCAGTGATTCCTTTTAAATTCCGTTTTCCAAGACTTACTGCATGAATTCTCCCCTTTAATCTATCATAGACTGCTTGACTGATAACCACTTCTCCTGCTTTTGCCTGTCCCTCCAATCGGGCAGCAATATTCACAGTGTTGCCAATAGCAGTGTAATCCATGTGGGACGAGGTTCCGATATTGCCGATAACTGCCTCTCCACAGTTGATTCCCACCCCAAAGCCAACCTTTTTATCTGTAATAACTGTAAGTTCCTTTTCCAAGTTTCTTGCTGCTGCTGCCATATCAAGACCTGTTTTTACTGCACGCAGTACATAGTCATCTAAGTCAAGGGGAGCATTGTAAATCGCCATCGTCGCATCGCCGATAAATTTATCCACAGTTCCTTTGTTATCAAATACTGCCTTGGTAGTAAGCTCTAAATAGCGATTTAAGATTTCTACTACCTTTTCTGGCGGAAGAGATTCGGATAATGGAGTAAAACCTCGGATATCCACAAAGAGCACAGCTATATCCTTTTTCTGCCCGCCAAGCTTTAGGGCATCCTCTCCTCCCTTTACAATACTTGCAGCCACTTCTTTGGAGACATATTTTCCGAAAATACCTTCCAAGCGCTTTTTGGCTTTTCTTTCCATGAGATATTGATATCCCACATGATAGATAGAGAGAATTATTGGAGTTACCATGGGATACAAAAGAGGTAACAGATAGCCATTTTCATAAAAGATGCCTGCAACCGCCCAATAAGCCACTGTTATAACTGCTGGCAGGCACATTGCTGGCAGTAGCTGCTACATCGATGAAGATTTATGCCAAGACTTGTGATTTCATTATAATATTTTAAGAAAATCGAAGCAAACGGATAGCTTTTAGATTTATCAATTCATGCTTGAAATATTGCGGATGCAATTTCATTCGCTTTAGACAATAGGCAGTTCATAACCCACTTTGCTCTAACCAATATGTCAAGTCCGGTTTTTATCTGTTTTCTGCTTATCCCCGTAAAGCAATGATTTCTTTATTATTTGATTGCTTTTATGGAAAATTTTATGATTTCTTTCACATCCCAAAATAATCTCTACTCTCAGTCTAAATCTTCTCCATTGGATTTTATAACTTTTTGATACCAATAGAAGGAATCTTTCTTTTTCCGGCTTAAATCCCCTGTTCCATCATCATATTTATCCACATAAACCATGCCGTAGCGTTTAGCCATCTCTCCAGTAGAGGCGCTGACCACATCAATCCACCCCCACGGAGTATAGCCCATCAGATCTACACCGTCTTTCACAGCTTCCTCCATCTGGGCAATATGTTGACGCAAATAATCAATCCGGTAACTGTCATGGATGCTACCGTCTTCCTCCAGCTTGTCATAAGCTCCCAGACCATTTTCCACCACCATCAGCGGTATTTGATAGCGATCATACAGTTCATTTAAGGTATAGCGCAGCCCTTTTGGATCAATCTGCCAGCCCCAATCACTGGCTTTTAAATATGGATTTTTCACTCCGCCTACAAGGTTTCCGCCTGATTTCTCTACTACTTCGGAATCTGCTGATTCACAACTACTCATATAATAACTAAATGTATAAAAATCAACAATTCCCTCTTTCAAAATCTCATCATCGCCAGGTTCCTTTTGAATAACAATATGGTTTTCCTCAAAAAATCTGTTCATATAAGATGGATAATATCCCCGTACATGTACATCGGAAGTAAACCAATTCATCATACGCATTTCCTTCTGGCACAGCAGTACATCATCTGGATTGCAGGTATAAGGATATTTTGTTGCGAAAATGCACATACATCCCATCTGAAATTGGGGATAATTGTCATGGGCATACTTTATAGCCTTGGCACTTGCCACAAACTGATGATGTAATGCCTGATAACGGATTTGCTTTTCATCTGGAACTTCATTAACCGGCCCACAGTAGCCTTTCACAGCACCCAGTGACAGAATGGCGCCCATAGGCATTGTTCCAGAGTTAATCTCATTAAAAGTAAGCCAGTATTTCACCTTATCTTGGTAACGACTAAAAATAGTTTTGCAGTACCGCATAAAACAGTCGATAACTTCCCTACTGTACCAGCCATTATATTTCTCCACAAGGGTATATGGAATCTCATAGTGAGATATGG
The DNA here is from genome assembly GCA_002358555.1 of Hungatella sp. UBA3402. Lineage (GTDB taxonomy): Bacteria > Bacillota > Clostridia > Lachnospirales > Lachnospiraceae > UBA3402. The sequence goes on from DEPC01000211.1 coordinate 32,190, forward strand.
TTACTAGAGGTTCAATGCCATATTTGCCAAGCTCGTCAAATACATGGTCATAAAATGCCAGGCCAGCTTCATTAGGAGTCTCCTCCATTCCAGTAGGATAAATGCGAGTCCAGTTAATTGACATACGAAAACACTTAAATCCCATCTCTGCTGCCAACGCAATATCTTCTTTATAATGATGGTAGAAATCCGTTGCCTCGCGGCTTGGATACAAAGTATTTTCCTCAAAAATAGGAGTCACCCTTTTTGGCGTGGTATAAGAGCCATTGGTACACATATCGGAAATAGATGCTCCCTTTCCATCTACATCCCAAGCACCTTCGTACTGATTAGCTGCAGTTGCTCCGCCCCAGAGAAAATCTTCTCTTAATACTGACATGATTTGCTTCCTCCTCTTCTTATTGTTGATGCATACATTATATAGCTTTGTCCCTTTACTGTCAAAGACTAATTCTAACATACTTTTCCTAGAATGGAAAAAGTTATTTTCGCAGACCTGTGGTGAACTATCTCCTAAACTTTTCACTTGCAAATAAAATAGTTAAGAAACTATCCCCATACTGTCTAC
>DEPC01000111.1 GCA_002358555.1 Hungatella sp. UBA3402
TGTGACAGTTTTATACAGGTTGATTATGTACTGGAGGATAAGACATTGAAGGACAGTCTTATGAAACGAATATATACTGTCCTCAATCAATATAGTGACAAGATTGAAATAAATAATTTCAGGCTGATTGAAAGTAATCCTTATATCAATGTTGCATTTGACATGGTCTATCCTGCTAAACTACAAAAAAGTGAGGAGGATATCTGTAATGACATTAAAAAAGAAATTGAATCAGAAAATTCAAAATGCCGTACTGTTATCAAAGGTATTATACGGCGTGAGCGTTTTCGCTTACACCGATAATAAAGCATATTCGCAAAGCGGACATGCGTATACAATTATATTAAGTTTAAGGAGGACATTGAAATGGCAGAAAAGTCAAATCGTATCTATTTACTGGAAGAAGCAGGTGTTGCTTCTGCATTACTTAAGTTAGGGATACCGACAATGGTCGGTATGTTGATTTCAGCCTTGTATAATGCGATTGATGCGTATTTTGTAGGCGGTCTTGGCATGAGCCAGATGGGAGCCGTATCCGTTGTATTCCCGATTGTGCAGATCATTATAGGCCTGGGGATGATGTTTGGGGCAGGAGCATCCTCTTACATATCAAGGCTGTTGGGGAAGGGAGATAACGAACAAGCAGACAAAACAGCTTCTACCTCACTTTTTTCTGGGCTTCTGGTTGGGGCAATTATCATTATAGGCATTATGGTTTTTCTTGACCCGGTACTTACGGCATTAGGTTCAACGGAAACAATTTTGCCTTATGCAAGAGCCTATGCAAAAATCTATGTAACTGGTTCAATCATCAATGTTTTTACTGTCATGATGAATAACCTGCTTACGGCTCAGGGAGCTACGAAGTTCACAATGATAGCCATGCTTACAGGAAGTATCGCCAATGTGATTTTAGACCCTGTCATGATTTATGGCATGGATTTAGGTATTGAAGGGGCAGCTATTGCAACGGTTATCTCATTATGTATCAATATGGCACTTTACATTGGATATATCGCAAAAAAGAAAGGTGTTTTGAGATTTTCAGTTAGAAACATAGATCCGTCCAAGACAATTTATGCAGAAGTTCTGAAAATCGGCATTCCTGTATTGCTGTTTCAGATGCTTGCAAGTGTAGCTATGGGAAGCATCAATACTGCAGCAAAGCCTTATGGAGATTATGCAGTAGCAGCTATGGGAGCAGTTATCCGTATCATGACAGTTGTAACTTATGTAGTTTTCGGATTTTTGAAAGGGTTTCAGCCTTTTGCAGGATATAACTATGGAGCCAAAAAATATGAAAGATTAAAGAAATCTATTAGGCTTTGCATGATATGGTCGACAGTGTTTTGTATTGTTGCAGCTATTGTACTTTTCATATTTGCAGATCCAATTGTTTCCCTTTTTGGTACAGACACAGAAATGGTTGATATAGCGGCAAAGGCACTCAGACTTAATGCGGTGTTATTTATTACATTTGGTTTTCAAATGGTGTATGCGTCACTTTATTTAGCCATTGGTAAAAGCTTAGTGGGAAGTGTGCTTAGTTTGAGCAGACAGGGAATTTTCTTCTTTCCTTTAGTCTTGGTACTGCCTCATGTCATGGGTTTAACAGGGGTGGTATGGGTACAGCCTATGGCCGACCTTTTGACTACAATCCTTACCATAGTTTTTGCAGTAAGAATAAATCACACTTTATCTATAGAAATTGAAATGGGGGAAGATTGATTTGGAATTAGGAAAATCTAAGGAAGACTACTTGAAAACAATTTTTGTACTGCAGAGAAAGCTTGGAAATGTCCATTCGGTTAATGTTGCCGAATATATGGGGGTTTCTAAAGCAAGTGTTTGTGTAGCAATAAAACAGCTAAGTGAGCAGGGATTTCTGATAAAGCACCCGGATTCCAGCTTGTGTCTTACCAAGAAAGGAGTATTAGTAGCACAAAAAGTATATGAACGGTATAATTTTTTTCTTACAGTTCTTGCTAATGCTGGCATATCTAAGGAAACTGCAGTTAAGGATGCCTGTCGGCTGGAACACGATATAAGTGAAGAAAGTTTTAAGAAACTTAAGTGCGTATTGATGTAGGCAAATAAGTGAAACCAACAGTTCTTAAAATAATGTTCTGTTGGTTTTGCTTAAAATATATCTGGCATTCAGTAATAGTTTTATAAGGGATTAGAAGTTAGCAGAGGGAGCTAAGTGATATGATAAAATTACTCGTTATTTTTTTAGAAGAACCAGAACAGGAAATATATGATAAAATAATAGAGATTGTAAATGGAGCACATATTAGCATTGATGAAACAATAGAGGGAAAGCATGGGAAGATAAAAAACGGCGAACTGATTATCCTGCCAGATCAACATAAAGTTCTGAAAGAAAATTATGAGGTAAGTCTGACCAATATTGAATTCCGCATTCTGTATGTGCTGGCACTCCATCAGGGCATAACGCTTTCTAAAGAAAAGATTTACAATTATGTCTGGAATGGGGAATATCTTCGAGATGACAGCAATATCACTTCCCATGTCCGCCGTCTTCGGAAAAAAATTGAAGATGACCCAAGCCGGCCGGAATACATCCAGACTGTACGTGGGATTGGATATAAAATGAATCGTATAAAAAAGAAATAGGCAGTGTTCTAAGCAAAAGGCTTGGAACACTGCCTGTTTCTTTTTGGAGCATAGATTTGAATTCGGGATGGTGTAATATCTGCGGATATGTTAATAAT
>DEPC01000190.1 GCA_002358555.1 Hungatella sp. UBA3402
TTTCAACAAATGCTGTCATAGCTCCCCTGCCAAGTTTACGGCTTTTTTCATTGACAGGAGTTGCATAACCTGCAATTTTTAACTGATAAGGAGCCATTGTCAGAGCAACTACAACGGAATCCTCATTGCCTGCAGCGCCTGCCACTACAGTACCTTTTAAAGCTCCCAGTACAATGATATTTCCTTTGGCAGTAACCCTAGCTCCCTGCTCCACATCTCCAATAACCACAATACTAGCTTCTGATTCTAAAGTTTCTCCTTTATGCAGACAGCCACGGTAAAATTGTCCTGTTGCCGCCGATAACTCCATCAGCTTTTCATTTAATGCTTTTTCACATCGTTTAATCTGGTCGCTGTCCATATCCATCAGACACATAATCTCAATCTGAGAATGTTCCATAATCATATTGGCAATCTGGAACTCTTGCTCTGGAGTCAAAGACCGGCCTGCCAAGGTCAAGGTCAACTGAATAGACCCCCAGAATTTTGTACTCTCCTCAAATTTTATGGCAATATCCTGGAGTAACTGTTCAAAAGGAACCTCTGGCGCTAGGATTACTGTCATTCCAGATTTATTGCTTTTGATCACAACTGAACTTTTCATACTTTCCACCTTCTTACTTAGATGAGTTCTATCAGAAATTACTTTTTGTCAAATTTAGACATAAATTTCCGAAACTACTCTGGATTTCTATATCCGAAGCCCTTAGGCTATGGTATCTTTAATCTCCTATAATTACATTGCTGGCTGCCAATGCGCCTGAATTTACAATGTCTTCAAGATTACTATATCCATAATATAAACGATAAACACTTTTCGCTGCAGTTGCCGCATTTGCCGAGGAATATCCATAGGGAATATTCACAGTTACACTGACTTCTGGATTGGCATAGGGGCCATAAGAAATAAAAAATGCATGGTTGGCACGGGTATTTTCCTGGGCAGTACCAGTCTTGCCGGCAATCTCTACTTCCAAATCTCTAAAAATACGTTTTGATGAACTGTCCGTGATTACTCTCCTCATACCACTCTGAACGGCATCCCATGTAGTTTCTGCAATATTTACATAGTTGGAAATTTCAGGAGTACAATCTTCTACTATAGTGCCATCAGACTTAGTAACCTTATCAATCAAACTCAGTTCAAAAACCTTTCCTCTATTGGCAAGTGCTGTGACATATCGTGATAGTTGTACATTGGTATAAGAATGGCTGCCCTGTCCCATGGAGGAACGTTCTGGGTCTTCAGTAGTAAGTTTGGGGGCGCTTTCTGCTATTTCAATCCCTGAGAGATGGTCAAGACCAAACTCAGTTGCATATTTGCGAATCATTTCCAATCCCCTATCTGTGGAATAAATACCATTTTCATCGGTAGACAGACGATGGGCAACTTCAGAAAAGAAATAATTACAGGAATTCTCAAGACCTCCTGATACATCTAATTCCCCATGGCGTCCTGGATTAATCCAGCAACGGATTACTGGAAATACTTCTTCATAAATTCCAGTACATTGAATCTTATCTGTAGTATTGATGACCCCTTCTTCCAATCCTGCAATCGCTGTAATTGGTTTAAATGTAGACCCAGGTGCCTTTACAACCTGTGTTGCATTATTGTAAAGAGGAAGAGATAAATCTTCATTAAGCTGGGAAAAGTAAGTTGCATCTACAGTTCCTGACATCATATTGTTATTGTAACTAGGGTAAGTCACCAAAGCGCGAACCTCTCCAGTATTCACATCGGTTACTGTACATCCTGCTGTACAAGGGTCAAGAGCCAGCTGAGCAGGTGTTATCTCAATATTGGATATCTTGTTAATCAAAAAGGTAAATGCATAATCATTGCCACTGGAAGTAAGAAGAGATACTTCTTCTTCCTCGTAGGGGAGGACATTTTGAGAGTATAAAGCTAGACATAGCTCCCTTCCTGTCACAATATCCTGGTTAATCAGATATCGATAGATTCTTTTGGTAAATCGGGTATCTTCTTGGAGCTCTTCCATTACATAGTCAATCAATGCTTGAAAGCTGTCATCTGCATTGGAATATTTGTTATTGATGTTTAACTTTGTAGTATCAATCCAATTCTCAGAAATTCCATAGTACAGATATTCTCTAAGACTTAAAGAACCCTCCTGCCAAGCTAATGCTTTGGGGTCTGCACTGTCAATCTTACTTTTTTGTATGATATCGACTGTAGAAGAAGACAAATAAGTGTAAACATACTGCATATAAGCTTGCATATCCTCTGGAAGCATTGACATCGGAACAGTTCCTGTTCCCTCTAACTGATTCCTTATAGCTGAAAGAATCTGCTGTCTTGAAGCAATAAATTTATTGTAGAGTTCTTTTTCTACTGCACCTGCATCTTCTCGTTCCATAGCTTTCAAGGAAAGGACATTATTGTTAATAAGCTGATAATAGGCATCCTTTATTGGAATCTTCTTTTTACTGGAATCTCGGTTTTCTTCTTCTGTTACATCACGATTTACTAGACGTCCCACCAGAATTCCTGCCAACTGCTGCTCTAAAAGATGGTAAATTCCAATCTGTAAATTTCTGTCTAGAGTCAAATAAATATCATATCCAGCTTCTGGCTCTGTTGCATCATCAAGAACTTTAAGCACTCTTCCTCTGCTGTCTACGTACATATTCTGAACACCTTTTTTTCCGCGAAGTTTGTCCTCCTGAGTGGACTCAATACCAATGCGCCCTACGATATCATTGAGCTCATAACTCTCATCTTTCTGCCTCAATTCTTCCAGTTGTTCTGCACTAGATACTTTTCCTGTATATCCAATAATAGGAGCAAAATACAAGGCATCTTCATAGATACGAGTGGTAGACTCTGCGATTCCTACTCCCTGCAATTCTGCCATATGTTCTGAAATATCCACCACTGTCTCCTCTGACACATTAGATGCCACTGTGGTAGTCATATAGCTAGTATACGCTGTAAGGGACATAGTATAGCGGATAATCCCTACTTTTAATGCTTCGTCATCAGAAAGGACTACAGGCTTGTCTTTCTCATCTTTCAGTTCATTAATTTTAAATTTTTCTTTCACCATCTCAAATACTTCTTTGGCACTTACATTTGATGGATATCTTCCATTCTCATCATTTAACTCATCTACAGAACGTCTTCCATAAAAGTCCCTTAGAAATCTCAACCTAGCAGCCTCTGATGAAGTAGTGTACACAAAATCTTCATTCTGGTCAATGGTGATGGGAAGTTCCCCCACAATGGTTTCCCCATGTTTATCCAGAATCCGAACCAACTCCAAAGTCATCAAATTTCTGGCCTGGTCTGTATTATAAGCACCTACATCCTGAATCGTTACAGAATAAGATAGTTCATTTCTCGCCAGCACCACACCATTGCAGTCATAAATATTGCCTCTGGTTCCATTGGTGTATGTGGTCTTTAAAATTTTGGACTCATACTGTTTCATATACTCTTCCCCGTGAACAATTTGAAGACTGAATAATCGTGTCACAAGAGTTGCAAACAGGCCGATAAAAATTACAGCCAATGCAAAAAGTCTAGAAGTAATGACACGCTTTACAGATATCTGTATGATTTCCAATAAATCTCTAAACAATGGTAGTATCTCTCCTATTTTCAAATTCTGTCAGCCATCTACTGATATAGAGCAGTAAACGATAGATTAATAATGTGGTTACAACCGTAAAAATGGTTTCAGGAATCACCAGCTCCCAAAGATAATAGAGAATATTTAACCGCCCCCGAAACAGAAATCGAAATACATAGATATAAAAATTATAGGCTAATTCATTCAGAATACTTAAAACCAAGGGCAGAGTAATATATTCTTCATAATAATATTTAGTACAGATTCCATTGATATAGCCTACATAAATGTAGAATAATGTGTAAAAACCAAATGGACCACTATAAAATAAATCCAAAAGAATCCCTGCTAAAAGTCCATATAACATGCCTGCCCGCTGTCCATTCATAAATCCAAAGGAAAAGGTTAGGATTAAAAGCAGGTTTGGAGATGCTGATAGAAAAGGGATTAGAGGAAATACACAATTCTGTATGGTAAATGCAATGATAATCAACACCAGATTGATAGCTATCCGCTTCATAACAAATTCAATTTCCTTTCTCTTTCCTTTTTCCTGAATCGAAACAAACCATAAAAGTCGTTCTCAAATATCTAATTATTCCCAGTGTTTCCATCTTCCTTTAGTTCTGTGATAATCAACACTTCCTGGAGATTATTGAATTCTGCCACTGGAACCAAATATCCAGAACTGGTCAGTTGGTTACTGTCTACAGAGATATCCACTGCATATCCTATAAGGATACCTGGCAGGAAGCGAGAACTGATATTGGAAGTTACAATTCTGTCCCCATCTTTTACATCTCCATCTTTTTTTATATTAGTGATGCGGAGTCTTCCATCTTTATAAAGAGTTAAATCTCCACCTACAAGACAGGTTTCTCCTGACTGGAGTGCCATGGCACTGACTTGGCTCGAATCATCAATAATAGCTCGAACTGTAGCATAATGAGCTCCCACATCCGTAACAATACCTGCCAAGCCTCCACCTGCCAGGACATTATTGCCTACGGAAACTCCATCAGCAGATCCTTTGTCAACTCGAAATACTTGAAACCAGTCACCTGAGTCATTGGCAATCACTCTTGCAACTGTCTTTTCATATTGCATATACTCTTGGTCCAGTTTATAGAGCTCCCTCAGTCTTTGCAATTCAAACTGTTCTGCTGTCAAACGGTTATTTTCCTCAACTAATCGGTTAATCTCCTCCTGAAGCCTACGATTCTCATTCAGAGCACTTTTTAACTGGCCATAGTCAGAAAGCTCCTGGTATATCGAAACTCCTACTTTATTCACGCCTGATTGAATAGGAATCAGAACATATCCAACACCAGTACGTAAAGGTGCCAGCCATTCGTCAGTAATAAGAGTAATTCCAATCAATAGAATACAAAAAACCGTCAAGCCTGCCAAAATATAGTGATTGCGTTTGGATTCCATCTATAACATTCCTTCTTTTTTAAAACTGCAATAATGATTGTCTCCGATAACAATGTGGTCCAGAAGCTGGATTTCCACAAGACTACCTGCCTCATAGACTTGTCTGGTCAAAAGGCAGTCTTCTCTGCTTGGGGTAGGATCTCCACTGGGGTGGTTATGTACCAGAATAATGCCCACAGCTTGATAGCGCAGGGCCTGGCTGAATATCTCCCTAGGAGAAGCTAAAGATGCGTTCACTGTACCCTTAGAAATCAGCAAATCCCGAATCAAATGCCCCTTGGTATTAAGGAGCATGACATAAAGATGTTCCTGCTGTAAGTGCCGCATCTCTTCCATATAGTATTCTACCACGGATTGCGGATTCTCAAATGTGGTATTTCTGGCAATAGCAGAACAGCGACTGATGCGCTTAGATAACTCCCCAATACATAGAAGCTGGATACCTTTTACAGTTCCGATTCCTTCAATCTTCTTTAATTCGGGAAGTGTCAACCTACACAGCCCTAAGATTCCGCCATCCCTTTTTCCATAACTTAATTCCAGTACTTCCTGGGCTACTTTTAAGGAATTAGATTTTCTACTGCCTGTCCGAATGATAATGGACAACAGCTCTGTATCGCTTAATCCCTCTGGTCCCATACGGAGACATCTCTCATAAGGACGGTCATTTTCTGGGATATCTTTTATCTTGATATGTTCCATAGGCTCTCCTTGCTGCGTGACTCTCCAAAGCACGAAAGAAAAGGAGCATAGGTTTAAACCTTTGGCTTGGTGCCATTTTACCATAAGTTGGATACTCTGTATAGTTAGTTTATAAAAAGTTTATTGGAAAATATCTGAGCAGATTCCTGCATCGCATAGCTTTTGTAGAGACATCAAAATTCCTAATTTAGCATGATACCAAGTCAATCCTCCCTGAAAATATACAGCATAAGGGGGTTTGATAGGTGCATCCGCACTCAGTTCAATAGAAGAACCCTGCACAAAAGCTCCTGCTGCCATGATAACTGGCGCATCGTAACCTGGCATATCCCATGGTTCAGGAGTTACATAGCTATCCACTGGAGCTGCTGCCTGGATTCCTTGACAGAAAGCAATAACAGCATCTGGAGTTCCAAAGGTAATTGATTGAATGATGTCATGGCGCTCTTCTGTGCTATTAGGAACAACAAAAAACCCAAGTTTTTCATAGATATTGGCAGCAAAAATAGCTCCTTTCAAAGCTCCTGCCACAACAGTTGGGGCGAGGAACAGCCCTTGATAAAACGATTGGTTTAACCCAAGACTTGCTCCTACCTCTTTTCCAAGTCCAGGTGCGCTTAATCGGAAAGAAGCACGGTCAATACAATCTTTGCGCCCAACAATATAACCTCCAATAGGAGCTAGACCACCACCTGGATTTTTAATCAAGGACCCCACTACCATATCGGCCCCTACTTGAGTAGGTTCAATGATATCTACAAACTCTCCATAGCAGTTGTCCACCATACAGATTAGGTCAGGTTTGATTTTTTTTGCAAATGTAATCAATTCTCCTATCTGTTTTACGGAAAAGGTAGGTCTGGTCGCATATCCCTTAGAACGCTGAATCGTCATAAGCTTTGTTTTTTCATTGATGCATTTCGCAATAGTATCAAAATCAAAACTTCCATCAGCAAGCAAATCCGCCTGGCGATAGGTTACTCCATATTCCTTTAAAGAGCCAACAGACTCTCGAATACCAATTACCTCTTCCAAGGTATCATAGGGTTTTCCATTGGGTGATAACAATTCATCTCCTGGACGGAGATTGCCAGACAATGCAACATGTAAAGCATGAGTGCCACTCATAAGCTGAGGACGAACCAGAGCGCTCTCTGCCTGGAACACATTGGCAAATACTTCTTCTAAGGTATCCCTTCCTAAGTCATTATATCCATATCCTGTAGTAGATGCAAAATGAATATCGCTAACCCGATTATCCTGCATTGCTTTGATGACTTTTAATTGATTATATTCTGCCCGTTTATCAATGGTCAAGAATCTTTCCTTTAAAGATTCCTCAACTTCTTTTCCAAAATTTAAGACTTGGGAACTAATTCCCAAAGAGTTATAAATGTTTTCTAATTCCATCCGCTTTGGTTCTCCTTACAATCATTCTTCATAAAATTCTGCTAAGATATGTTTTACTATCAATTCTCTGTCATTATCAAAATCTGGCAGATTTAGCCACCGAACATTTTTCTCTCGCTTAAACCAAGTAATCTGACGTTTTGCAAAATGTCTGGTATCCCGTTTTAAAGTATAGATGGCTTCTTCAAGGCTGCACTTTCCTTCTAGATAGTCTAATATCTCTTTATATCCTAACCCTTGCATAGACACCATATTGCGATTGCAACCCATGTTAGCCAGACTTTCTACTTCTTCAATTAACCCCTCTTTTACCATCTGGTCCACTCGTTTTTCAATCCTGTTATAGAGGATTTCTCTATCTGTATTAAGAACATAATAAAAGAAATGGTAAGGAGATTTTCTTTTTTTCTCCGTCTCATTGTGTTCGGAAATCCTTTTTCCTGTCATTTTATAAAATTCGATTGCCCGAATAACTCTTTTGACATTATTGGCATGGATTTGTTCTGCTGCCACAGGGTCAATATCTTGAAGCATCTGATGCATATGCTCAGCTCCCATTTTGGCAGCCGTCTGTTCTAGCTCTGTGCGCAGTCCGCAGTCAGAATCATTTTCCATAAAATCAATATCATAGACAAGTGCCTGAATATAAAACCCTGTTCCACCTGCTATGATGGGGATATGTCCCCTTTCGTAGATACCAGCGAGAGCCTGTTTTGCCATCTTTTGAAAAATGACTACATTAAATTCTTCTGTTGGCTCCAAGACATCAATAAGATGATGAGGAACTCCCAACATCTCTTCTTTTGTCACCTTAGCAGAGCCAATATCCATATGGCGGTATACCTGCATAGAATCAGCACTGATAATCTCTCCCCCCACTTTCTTTGCAAGACGGATGGAAATGTCTGTTTTTCCCACGGCTGTAGGACCAGCCACAATTATCAGAGGCAAATGCATAGTAAATTTCTCCTTTTTCCGATCTATATCTGTTAGACAATCCGCTTAAATTTTCGTTCCAATTCATGCTTGCTCATGGAAATAATCGTGGGTCTGCCATGAGGACAAGTGTAAGGGTTTTCCAACTCTAAAAGCTGGTCAATAAGATGATCTGCCTCTGCAAATGAGATATGATGATTGCCTTTGACAGCAGCTTTACAGGACATGGAGGCCACTCTTTCGTAAATAATATCAGGACTCCCCTTAAAAATATCATCAGTAAGGCTGTCAATCATCTCCATAAGAAGTTCCTTTTTTGCTATAGAAAACAGGTTATCTGGAATCCCACGAACAGCATATTCATTCCCTCCAAAATGCTCTATCTCAAATCCTATTTCTGTAAAATAAGACCTATATTTTTCAAGAATCATCTGTTCCTCACTCCCTAATGTCAGGATAATAGGAGGATTTAGCATCTGTGAGGTATATTCTCTGGTGCGCAAAGTTTTTATAGTTTTTTCATAGAGCACTTTTTCATGCGCTGCATGCTGGTCAATAATATAAAGCTGGTCATTAAATTCCACTAACCAATAAGTATCAAATAACTGTCCAATGAGCTTGTGATGGAATCGGTTTTTAGGCTCTAAAAGCTTCTCTTCAAAAAAGTTTAACTGTTCCAAAGTATTTGAAGATGTTGTTCTAGCTTTCCCATTCCATGAACCCTTTTCTTCTGCAACTGTCTGAGAACTAGGAATAATGATATAAGTTTCTTTTTTTTCTTCCTGTATTTGACTTTCTGACCTTCTATTTTCTTCTGTCTCTTGGCTTGGAGCCATTATTGGGGCTTTTACACTTTTCGTTATTTCTTTTAGGTTCTTAAATTCTTTTTGTTCTGTTTTTAAATTTCCAAATTCTGGTATGTCTTTCTCCTGCGGATTTTCAGCCTTTACTTCATTTGCTTTTGTTTGCCGTTTCTCCTTTTGTTCACTTTCATAATAATTCAGCCTTTTCACTTCAAAAGGTTCTGGGTGGTGTTGCTGCCTTATATTCTTTTCCTGCTTTTCTTTCCTGTCTTTATTTAAGCTGACCTGGGGGACCAATTCTTTCTGAGCCAAGGAATCACTGACAGCTTGATAGATGATACGAAAAATCCTTTCTTCATCACGAAATCTCAGTTCCATCTTTGTAGGATGAACATTGACATCCAAATATTCTGGCTCAATCGTTAAATGAAGAAGCACAAAGGGATATTTATGTTGCATCATAAATGGTTTGTAAGCTTCCTCAATGGCTTTTGCTACTAGACTACTTTTGATATATCTGCCATTAATATAATAATTTTCAAAATTTCGGTTATTTCTTGCAATCACTGGTTTGCCAGCAAATCCTCGTATCTGAAGAATTTCTTCCTGCCACTCTACACGCAAAAGATTTGCTGCAATCTCTCGTCCAAATATGGTATAGATAATATCCTTTAAATTATGATTGCCAGAAGTATAAAGCTTGTTTTGATTATTTTGGATAAAACGAATGGAAATATCTGGGTGAGACATGGCAAGCTTCTCCACCAGAGCAGCTACATGAGAACCCTCCGTTTGAGCTGTCTTTAAAAATTTCTGTCTGACCGGAGTATTGTAAAATAAATTTCTCACAATAAATGTTGTCCCATCAGGGGCTCCAATTTCTTCTAGGAGACGCTCCTTTCCCCCTTCAATCTGATATCGAATTCCAGACAACTGTTCTGGAGTTTTTGTAATCAATTCTACCTGTGCTACAGCAGCAATGCTAGAAAGGGCTTCTCCCCGAAATCCCAATGATGCCACAGTGAATAAGTCTTCTACAGATTTAATCTTGCTAGTGGAATGGCGAAGAAATGCAAGAGACACCTCGTCCTTTGGAATACCACTTCCATTGTCAGTAACCCGAATAAAGGAGATGCCTCCATCCCGAATCTCTACCGTGACAGCAGTGGCCTGGGCATCAATGGCATTTTCTAGAAGTTCCTTTACCACAGAGGCTGGCCTTTCAATCACTTCTCCGGCTGCAATTTTATTGATGGTATTTTGATCCAATACTACAATCCTTGCCATAGATTCTCTCCTTTGCCCTTTGTATCCATAGTGCTCTACAATAGCATCCTGTAAATAACCTTTCTTCTTTTCCCTTCTACCACCGATTCTTCAGCTTTCCCTGCATTCTGCTTAAAATATTTAAAGCCTCCATAGGCGTAATATCATTAATCTGCAAATTTTCAATTTCCTTCACAATATCCTCGCATTTAACAGTGTCAAACAGAGTCATCTGGTTTAAGTCTACCTCATCTGGCTTGGTAATTGCCTTATGTTGAGAAACGGTAGCGTTTTGCTGGGCAATCTCCTTAGCCTTTGCCGTAATATCTGCACTGCTTAATTCTTCCACCAGTTCTTTTGCTCTCGCAATAACCTGGTCTGGAACCCCAGCCAATTTAGCCACCTGAATTCCATAGCTTTTATCAGCTCCGCCTTTAATAATCTTTCTCAAAAATACAATATCATCCCCCTGCTCTTTTACAGCGATGCAGTAATTATTGACGCCTCCCATAGTTCCTTCCAGCTCTGTCAGTTCATGATAATGCGTGGCAAACAAGGTTTTAGCTCCCAAAAGTTTAGTATTGCTGATATGCTCTACCACAGCCCAGGCAATGCTCAGCCCGTCAAAGGTACTGGTTCCCCGACCGATTTCATCAAGAATAATGAGACTGCTTCTGGTGGCGTTGCGCAGGATATTGGCCACCTCCGTCATTTCTACCATAAAAGTACTCTGACCAGATGCAAGGTCATCCGAAGCTCCCACTCGCGTAAAAATCCGGTCACAAATTCCGATATCAGCTTCATCTGCCGGAACAAAACTGCCAATTTGGGCCATAAGTACAATGAGGGCAGTCTGGCGCATATAGGTAGATTTGCCAGCCATATTGGGTCCAGTGATAATGGAAATGCGATTTCTGTTATTGTCCAAAATGGTATCATTAGACACAAATAAATCATCCTTTAACATCAGTTCTACCACTGGATGTCTTCCATTTTTGATATGAATGATACCCTTTTCGTTAATCTTTGGTTTTATATAATTATTTCTGGTAGCTATCAATGACAGAGAACAAAATGCATCTATTCCTGCTAATGCCTTTGCTGTCCTTTGTATTCGATTCACTTGCGCCCCGATTTTGTCCCTAACATCACAGAACAATTCATATTCTAAGGAAAACAGTTTTTCCTCAGCCCCAAGAATCACATTTTCCAGCTCTTTTAGCTGGTCTGTGGTGTATCGCTCTGCATTGGCTAAGGTCTGTTTGCGAATAAAATATTCTGGAACCAGATTTTTAAAGGAGTTTGTCACCTCAAAATAATATCCAAATACCTTGTTATATTTGATTTTTAAATTCTTGATTCCTGTCTTGTCTCTCTCTTTGGCCTCCAATTCAGCCAGCCAGCTTTTTCCTTCTGTCTTGGCATGGCGTAACTTATCTGCCTCGTTGTGGTAGTTATCTTTGATAATGCCTCCTTCTTTGACAGCAATAGGAGGGTCATCAATAATGGAACTTTTAATCAATTCATATAAATCTTCCAGGGGGTCTAAATCTTCTCTGATTTGTTTGAGCAATGGCGAATTCATTTCCTCTAACAATGCTTTGATATGGGGCAGCATCTCTAAAGAATTACGAAAGGAAATTAAATCTCTAGGATTTGCTGATTTATAGCTGATACGCCCCATAAGTCTCTCTAAATCATAAATAGAGTTTAAATATTCCCGAATTTCTTCCCTGGCAATATAGCTCATATTCAGTTCTTCAATGGCATTCTGCCTGTCCAAAATCTTACGTTTTTGTACTAAGGGCTGTTCGATTAGATTTCTCATAAACCTAGCACCCATAGCAGTTCTTGTCTTATCAAGAACCCATAAAAGGGAACCTCGCCTCTGTTTTTCTCTTAACGTTTCTAAAAGCTCTAGATTCCGCCTGGTAGAAGTGTCAATAATCATAAATTCGCCAGTGATATAAGGGGTAATTGTTGTAATATGAGGCAGAGTATTTTTCTGAGTTTCATATAAATATTCCATGACTGCTCCAGAAGCAATGATTCCGGCATCATAATCCCCTAATCCTAGACCTTCCAGACTTCCCACATGGAAATGGTCTTTTAGCACTCTCCGACAAGAATCATCAGAAAAATAACGATTGTCCAAAGAAGAAATCGCTACATGATATTTGTTTTTCAAATCCTCCAAATCAATACCACTCATATAAAAGGCTTCATTACAGATAATCTCTGATGGAACAAACCGATGGATTTCATCTAAGAGTTCCCTCTCTCCTGCTACTTCTGTCACTAAATAATCTCCAGTAGTAATATCACAGGCAGATATGCCAAAGATATCTCCTATATAAACAATCCCCATAAGAAAATTATTTTTCTTTTCATCTAATGCTTGGCTGCTAGTGATGGTTCCAGGAGTCACCACACGGATAACCTCCCTTTTTACCAATCCCTTAGCCTGCTTTGCATCCTCCATCTGTTCAGCAATAGCAACCTTGTATCCCTTTTGAACCAATTTATATAAATAGGCATCTACGGCATGATAGGGAATCCCACACATAGGGGCTCTCTCCTCCAGACCACATTCTTTTCCTGTCAAAGTAATTTCTAGTTCTCTGGAAGCGGTGATAGCATCCTCAAAAAACATTTCATAAAAGTCCCCAAGCCGATAAAACAGAAGGCAGTCTGGATACTGATTTTTTGTTTCCATATAATGAAGCATCATCGGTGATAATCCGGCCAATTTGTCAACCTCTCTTCTTTTGAGTAAAATATCATTTCAACTACAAAAATAGACATTCTTCTATCTTGATAACGTCTTAAACGGTGAAAACTCCCGAAAAATCTTCGGGAGTATCTTTTGTACTGCTTACACATGTGGGAAAATCCCTTTCCAGGAATATCTTCCAAGTCAAATCTCTTTAAGGCTTCATATATCCTATATAATAAAATCCTTTTGATTCTTCTAAATAAACATTAACAAGCTTTCCTATCAAAGAAGTTTCCCCAGGGAAATGAACAATTGTATTATTGCTTAACCGTCCTGTCAAAAAGCCTTGTACATGGTCATCAATTCCCTCCACCAGCACCTCTTTTGTGCTGTGTAAATCTCGTGCACAAACTTTAGAAGAGATTTTCTGCACTTCTGCTAAAAGTCGGTCAAATCGGTCTTTTATTTCATCTTCTGATATTTGATTATCCATAGCAGCCGCTGGAGTTCCAGTACGTTTGGAATAGATAAAGGTAAAAGCACTGTCAAATCGTACCCGTCTTACTACATCCATAGTTTCCATAAAGTCTTCTTCTGTTTCCCCTGGAAACCCTACAATAATATCCGTGGTCAGAGAAATATCCGGCATAGCAGTCCTGATTCGATCTACTAAATCAAGATACTGCTCCTTAGTATATCTGCGATTCATAGCTTTTAATATTCGAGAACTTCCTGACTGAATAGGGAGATGCAAATGGTTACATATCTTATCTGAGGTTCTCATCACCTCAATTAATTCATCTGATAAATCTTTTGGATGAGAAGTCATAAAACGTACCCTTTTAAGTCCCTCAATCTTTTCTACTTGTCCTAAAAGCTGTGCAAAATTGATGGGATGTTCTAATGTTTTCCCATAGGAATTTACATTCTGGCCAAGGAGCATAATCTCCACCACTCCTTCTGACACAAGCTTTGTAATCTCCCCAAGAATATCTTCTGGTTTACGGCTTCTCTCTCTTCCTCTTACATAGGGAACAATACAGTAACTGCAGAAATTATTGCACCCAAACATAATATTAACTCCAGATTTAAAGGGGTATTTGCGTTTGGCAGGAAGGTCTTCTACAATGAGGTTGGTATCCTTCCAGATATCCACTACCATCTCTTGACTCTCAAACCTCTGGCATAGCAGCTCTGCCAGCTTAAAAATATTGTGAGTTCCAAATATAATATCAACAAAGCGATAGCTTTTTCTCAGCTTGTCCACTGCATCTGTCTCCTGCATCATACAGCCACATATGGCAATTATCATGCCTGGATTTTTCTTTTTTAAGGTATTTAGATATCCCAATCTGCCGTAAACTCGATTATTGGCGTTTTCCCTTACTGTACAGGTATTGTAAAGGACAAAATCTGCATGTTCATCTTCTGTCTCCACAAATCCAATCTGTCCTAAAATACCAACTAGCTTTTCGGAATCTCTGGCATTCATCTGACAGCCCATATTGACCACACAGGCTTTCGGCAAACGGCCATTCTCATGCTCAAAATTCTTCACCCATTCTTGACATTTTGCTATATAATAGTATTGCCGAGCAGGTTCCTCCATAGGTGGCTCTAAATCCAAATTTATTTTGTCAAAATCAATTTGATTATACATTTTTGGGCTTTCTTCCCCTTCTCTATATTGTCATTAACGGTACAGTTTATTGTTTAAGCGGAGAAAACAATCTCAAATATTATAGCACAAGTTATTTGAAACAACAATATACAAATATTTTGAGTTTTCCTATTTTCTCCTGTTCGCTTTCTACAAAGTCGCATAAATACTAAATTTATGAATAAATAAAGGGATGGGCAAGGAGTCAGCCCCTTGCCCGTCTTGTGCTTCGTTTTCTATCGTAATCCCATCTTCTCCTATCTCTTTTGGACTACTATCCTTCATAAACCACACTCCAAATATTTTCTTTATATAATCTCCTAACCTTGCCTCTCTTACAGTTCCTGCTGTCACCACAGGAAGTTCTCCCAGTTTTTCTCCTCCTAGCCTGTACTCTAGAACACCTGCTGTCTGCCCTTCTTCTACAGGTGCCTGCAATGCCTCTGGGAGTACAAGAACCCGTTCTACCGTTTCAAAATCTTCTCCATGAAGTCCCAAATAAGAAAATGTCCCCTCATACTGTAGTTCCACGATATCCTTCACTCCATTTTCTACTGGCATCATCGGAAGAGCCAAAGGTTCTTTATCTTCATAGAGCCTGCAGTTGGCATATCCATAATTTAACAATGTAGCTGCATCGGAAAACCGAGCCTTAAAATCTGGAGCTGCCATAATTGCAGCAATCATACGAACTCCATCTTTTTCTGCTGTGGCTGACAGACAGTATTTGGCAATGGAGGTAGAACCAGTTTTTAATCCTGTCACCTGAAAATTCGTAGTCATTTTTAATAGTTTGTTGGTATTTGATAGTCCAAATTCCTTTGTCCCTTGGTTTGTCACATGAGTGATAGTATCCATCCAAATAGTAGAATAATTATGAATTTGTGGATAATGGTTAATCAACTCTCTTGACATAATCGCAATGTCTCTTGCTGAGGTTACATGGGTTTTTGATTCTGTTAAGCCACAACAATCTTCAAAATGAGTATTTGTCATGCCAAGCCCTTGCGCCCTCTGATTCATCATATCCACAAAAGTTTTCTCATCACCTGCTATGTATTCTGCCATGGCTACACTGGCATCATTGCCAGAAGCAATAACTATGCACTTGATTAATGTCTCTACTGTCTGCATCTCACCTTCTTCTGATTGTGAGATATAAGGACATAATAGATATTGCGATATCCTATAGAAATCTCCATAAAATTTCAATCTTATTGTTTCTATATCCATAAATACAATCTACAAAAATCTCTACTATGTTATCTCTATATCTATTTGTAATTGGTATGAGCGAATCTTTTATCTCCTCTCTTTTTATCCCTATTTTATCTAAATTTTGCTTTTCTGTCTGTTCTTGTCCTAAAAGTTCAAGTTTCTTCTTTAGTCTCTTTTCCTCTTGTTCTAGCTCTTTCTTCTGTTGCATAATCTTATTATATTTTTTTGTATACTGTTCTCTATTTAATTCTTTCTCTATCATTTTTTCATATGTTCTGGCTTTCTGTTCTTCTAATCTATGATAAGCAGACTGGAAAGTTCTCATTTGCTCTTTTATTTTTTTTGTTTTTTCTTCTAGGCTTTTCTGTATCTTACCTTTTCCTATCTCACTTTTTCCAAATACTTTTTCATATATAAAAATAATCTGCTCCACAGTTTCTGCCAGTTCTCTTTCTTTTATTACATTTTCTTGGCAATCAAATTTCCCACCTCGTTTCCAGGTTTGACAATAATATTCTTTTTGTTTGTCATTTCCTTTTCTTCCTATAAGAGCATATCTACATATTCCACATTGAAGCTTTCCTTGAAAAAGCCAATCCCCTTTTCTCCTCTCTTTTCGTTCTCTGTAATTTTTCAGCATCTTCTGAGCAGCTTCAAATTCTTCTTTGGTCACAATCGCTTCATGACAATGGGAAACTCTAATCCATTCCTCCTGTTTTCTTTTTTTAGTTTTGGAATTTCCAACCTCTATCCGACCTCGTCTTCCATAAATATTGATGCCCAAATATCTCTCATCTCTTAAAATCCTTGTGACAGAGCTGATATCCCACAGTTCTTCTCCATGAACTCCTTTCCACCTTGAATTCCATTTTCCTTGTTCTTTTTTCCATGCACTTGGTGTAGAAATTTCTTGTGTATTCAGAATGTTGGCAATCTCTCTGACTTGCATTCCGGTTCCAGCCAATGTAAAAATTTTTCTCACGATTTTGGCGGATTCTTTCTCCACCACAAGATGATTCTTATTTCTGGGATCTTTCTGGTATCCAATCGGTGCAAAGGCACTTAAAAATTCTCCATTCATCGCCTTTACCCTTTTTGCACTTTTCTCTTTTTCTGAAATATCTCTGCTATACCATCCATAAGCGATATTGCGAAATGCCATATCCATATCAAGAGTCATTCCCTCATATTTCTTACTGTCATAATTGTCATTGACAGCAATAAACCTTACTCCAAAAAAAGGAAAAATCTGTTCTATATAATCGCTAACTATCAGATAATCTCTTCCAAATCTGGAAAAATCTTTGACCAGAATGCATTGTATGGTCCCTTCTTTGGTCATCTGTAAAAGTTTTTGGATACCAGGCCTTTGAAAATTTACTCCCGAATATCCATCATCACATAGTTCAATTATTTTACATTGGAAAAATTCTTTTCTTTGTTGGATAAACTCCAAAAGAAGTTCTCTTTGACTGGTAATACTCTGGCTTTCTTTCTGTGCTTCATTTTTTATCTTTTTATCTTCCATGGAAACTCGCAGATACAAGGCAATTACATACTCTTGGTTCATATTATCCTGCCTTTTTCGCCTCTGAGAATATAGTTTGATTTTTCCTTTCTCATTTTTTGAACTTTCTCAAAATCCAATTCGTTGATAAGTGATTCATGAGTATTTTTTACTATAATCCACTGTTCCTTTGGCATTTTTGTCTGTACTTCCCCTTTCCACAAAGCAGCCTTTGTCTTTCTCTGAACCATATGTCCTAAATATACCTGGTTTTCCAATATCCTGCCAATGGTTCCTGCTCTCCACAGGGCTTCTTTGGCTTTCTCATTTTTATGTACTCCCTTTTTATAACGATATCTTTCAGGCGAAGGAATTTCCAATTGGTCTAAGTTCCTTGCAATACTTTGATAACTCATACCCCAAAGTCTCCACTGAAATATTTTTTTCACTACACAAGCTGACTCCTCATCAATAACCAATTTATACTTACTTTCCTCTGATTTTTTATAGCCATATGCAGCCCAAGAGCCGATAAACTCTCCGTTCTCTTGTTTAGCCCTCAATACTGGACAGATTTTCTGAGAAATATCACGAGCATAACTGTCATTCACTAAATTTTTTAAATGTATTCCAAACAAATCCTTTGCTCCTGGAGCTTCGCTGTCATAGCAATCATTGACTGCAATAAATCTGACGCCCATCAATGGAAAAATTTTTTCAATATACTCTCCGGCTTCCATATAATTTCTGCCAAATCTGGACAAGTCCTTGACAATAATACAATTTATCTTTTCTTTTTTGATATCTTCTATCATCTGTTTAAAGCTACTTCTCTGAAAATTGACCCCACTTTCCCCATTATCAGTATAAATATAAGTCAATAAAAATTCAGGCTTTTCTTCTATAAATTTTCTCAGAAATAGCTCCTGAGTTTTGACCGTATCACTGCCCTGCCTGCCCCCGTCAAGAATAGATACTCTAATATAAAGAGCTGTTCGATAATATGATTTTCTGATAGCTGTTTCTTTTATCTGTAAGAATTCCTGTTTTCTTACTCGACTGATTCTTGCCATGTTTTCTGATTCCCTTCTAAAAGTATCCATGAATTGTGAAATATTTATCAAATGTTTGCTAAAGATAATTTCATTTTCAATATAGATAGGCATCTCAGAATCGAAACTGAATAAGGATTCTATAATTCTCATAAATTTCAATTCTCTTAATGAATGTAATTGCCATCTTTCGCTCTATTTTTCCTATATTTTTTTGATATTTTAAATTTTCCAACCATTCCCAAGCCTTCTGATTTTTTTGCTTTTGTATTTCTACAGCTTTATCCCTCTCCTTTTCCAAATATTGTTGCTCTTTCTGCGCCTCTTGTATTTTCTTCTGATATCTTTCTTTAAGAGTTTTCATATCTTCCATAGAAATTATATCTTCTGTATATTCTTGATACAAATATTGTTGATACTTTTGATATTTCTGTAATTCCTCCTTTTTTGCCTCCAATCTTATTAGAATTTTTTTAATGTTTCTTCCTTCATAGATAAGACTCCAAATATCCTCTTTTACTGTTTCAAGCTTCAAAAACAATCTCAAAAATTTTTCTATTGTCCATCTGGCTGCCTCCTCCACATACAAACTTCGGATGCTATGACTTTTACAGCCTGTCCTCTGTTTATATCCAGAACAGATATAATAATAATAGGGTTTTTCTTTTCTCGAATTGTTTTTGCGGCTCATACTTCTTTTACAGTCTCCACAATATAAAAGCCCAGACAGCATAAATACTGCCTCATTTCCAGGAGCTGTCCTGGTATCTGTTTCCAACAACCTGGCTACATTTTCAAAAATCTCTTTGCTGACAATAGGCTCATGACAATGTTCTGCCACAATCCATTTATCTTTTGGTATTTCTATGGGCTTTTTAATCTTATAATTGGGGCGGCTTCTTCTCCCTTGAGCTAGAGTTCCCATATATACAGGGTCTTTCAAAATCCTCAGTATGGTTCCAGCTGTCCATCCTGCCTTACTATTTTGTTTAAAAGGACTAAAAAACTTGCTCCCTAAAAACTCTTTATATTCCATAGGAGAAAGTACACCTAAGTCATTAAGGCGCTTAGCAATGGTTCCAGCAGAATATCCCTCTAATTTCCATTGAAAGATATCTTGCACGACTCCTGCTGCCAACTGGTCTACCACCAATTTATGCCTATTATCCAAAGATTTTTGGTAGCCATAAACGGCAAAAGGTGTAATACATTGTCCCATCTTTCGCTTTACAGCAAGCTGACTGCGAATTTTTATAGAAATGTCCCGACAATAGGCATCATTTATCAAATTTTTTACAGGCACTAGCAGATTGTCAGATAGAGTTCTTAATTTGGCACTATCATAATTGTCATTGACTGCAATAAATCTGACTCCCATAAAAGGAAATATCCGTTCGATATATTTTCCAGTTTCAATAAAATTTCTTCCTAATCTGGAAAAATCCTTTACAATAATACAGTTAATCTCCCTTGTTTTGACAGCTTCCATCATCTTTTCAAATCCAGGTCTTTGAAAATCCACTCCTGAATACCCATCATCTATCCAAATTTCATGAAGCAGTATCTCTGGATTTCTATTTAAAAAATCTATCAACAATTCTCTCTGATTGGAAATACTATCACTTTCTGTCTTATCTCCATCTTCCCTAGACAATCGAAGATAAATTCCTGCAGAATATATTGCTTTTTGTTCTTTTTCTAGTTCCTGAATTTCTCTCATTTGGACTGTTTCTGACATTTCTATAGATTCCTTTCTACTACAAGCTTTCTAAATATTCTTTAACCCTATCCTCAAAAGTTGCATCTCCTTCAGAAAATTCTACCTTCACTGCAACCTTCCCCACTTTAAAACAATAAGGATTTTTTATCTGGCGAATAAATTCTTCGATTCTCTTTTCTTTAGGCCAATCCATATCTATATTGACATCTCTAATATCCACAAGAGTATCCATATCTACCTCCCGTACATCAACCTTTTTCCATTCTTCCACTTTTTCACTGGATTCTCCAAAATGCTCCACAGATTGTCCTCCTATTTATTTTTTACCACTATATGAACTGGCCTGTTTGTCCTATTCAAAAACTCTCATAAAACATTAAAAATACATCTTGTAAGTTGCAGCCCTTATCTCATCGTGGTAAAATATAGATGAATCTAGAGAGTTCTCTCAAGCTTTTCTATGTTCGAGGGTTCTCTTACAGGAAAAGAGGTGATTTTATGAATTATCTATCATTTTCTAACAATCTGTCATTTTACTCATCCTTTGGTTTTTCTTCCCGTTTTATGGAACCATCATCAATGATGGGAAATTCCAATCAGATGGGAATGGGACGGTTGGCTAATGGCGGACAAATGACTGGACAATCTGGAACAGCCTGGTCTGTCAATGGCAAGCCAGTTCAAGCTGGAATGGAAGGCATTGCCAATGATTCGCAGATACCTGGACAGCTTGGGACAAAAAGGCCAGCTAATGGCAGGCAAGTTCAACCTGATGTGGACACCTATGAATGTCAGACCTGCAAAAACCGTAAATATCAAGATGGCTCTGACGACCCAGGAGTTTCTTTTAAAATGCCTACAAGGATTAGTCCAGAGGCTGCTCCTTATGCCATCCGTGCCCATGAATCAGAGCATGTAGCCCATGCGTGGGCAGAGGCCCAGAGGGAGGACAAGGAAGTCGTATCCCAGTCAGTCTCCTACCACACAGATATCTGTCCAGAATGTGGCAAGAGCTATATGTCTGGAGGAACTACCCGAACTGTATTTCGTAGTGCTCCTGAGACTTACAGTGAACCACCTGCACAAAAGGGAGCCTATGTAGACCTTGTGGCTTAATCAAATCGAAATGCGCACAGCGCGCATCCACCGGAGGTTTTTGCTTTATAGGATGCAATTTCCTATAAAGCAAAAAAAGCTGGAACAATATTAAGTCCTATTATTGTTCCAGCTTCCAAGAACACCTGAGAGCCTCCCATAGATTTTGCATAAGCACTTGTAATCACTTCATCCGTCATTTTTATCCGCCCACTTTCCAAGGCATCGAAAATCAAAATCAATGTCATAATCTTAGTGATGCTCGCAGGACTACGAGACTCGTCAGCATTTTTTTCATAGACCACCTGACCTGTAGATGCCTCCATCAAAATAGCGGATGGTGCAGATATTTCTGGTCCTGGTTGAGCTGCTGTTTCGACTGCTGCAGATATTTCTACACTGTCTCCTGCTACCAGGACAGGTTCTGAGGCCAGTATTGGTATGGCAGGCTGTAAGATTGTACCTACCATAGCTAAAGAACTTCCCCATGCCACTATCCATTTTTTAATTTGTTTCATACTATCCTCCAATGCTTAATCTCTTACTAATGTATGGTTTCCCTATGTTTTTCTAGTACTTTTTCTATTTCCTATTACGTTCTTTTACATTATTTTGTGTTTATTTTACTTTGTATTACGTTCTTTTATATTGTTTTATTATTTTATTATCTTTCCATTACGTTTTTGATTTCTTCTACTTTCCCATTTACATAATTCGACTTTCTATGGTATACTGTAACTCAATCCAATGGAACATTTTTTTACGCTTAAATCCGCAGAAAATGGCTCCTGCCTACTTTCTGCTTTCCTTATATTATAGATTATTTCGAGGTGCTTTTCATGAATGAAACCATACATCGCAACAACTACCGAAAGCGCGCATCCAAACGGCGCAGACAACATCTTCTCCACAGACTTCCACTAATTTTTATCATTGTGTTAATGCTTATCCTTCTCACGGTTTTCTGTTTTCTGTTGGGCCGCCATTTTTTAGGAAAAGATTCTCCTCCAGCCCTTCCATCAACTCCAGAAAGCAACCCTGAGCTTGATACAAACAATCCATCCCCAACCTTGGAAATGGAAATCTTTTCTGAACCAGACACTACTACTGTTGCTGCTCCTGTCGATTCCCTGCTTGAGGAAGCTGAACGGATTGCCGCTGGATATGATTACGACCGTGCTATAGAGCTCCTCCAAGCTTCAGAATATTATAACTCTGACCAAAGACTTGCGGATGCGATTGCTCAATATGAAGGAATCAAAGCAACCCTTAAACCGTATGATATTTCTCAGGTTACACATGTATTTTTCCACACCTTAGTCATAGATGAAGCCAAAGCTTTTGATGGAGATGAGGATGAAGATGGATATAATCAAGTAATGACTACTAAAGACGAATTTTTAAAGATTTTGGATTCCATGTATTCTCAGGGTTATGTTTTGGTACGTCTCCATGATATGGCTGAACTGACTTCCACAGAAGAAGGAACAAAGATGACCAAAAAGACGATTCTTCTTCCAGAAGGGAAAAAGGCATTTGTTATGTCCCAAGATGATGTATGCTATTATGAGTATATGACTGGGGATGGCTTTGCAACCCGCATGGTTATTGGGGAGGATGGAAAGCCTACCTGTGAGATGATTATGGACGATGGCACTACCCAAAGAGGAGCTTTTGACTTAGTACCAATTTTGGAAGATTATATCCAGGAACATCCTGATTTCTCCTATAAGGGGGCACGTGCGGTTATTGCCTTTACCGGCTACCAGGGAATTCTGGGATACCGCACTGCTGCTTCCTACAGCAGCTCTCCTACCTATGAACAGGATAGGCAGACAGCAGCGGCAGTGGCTCAATGCTTAAGAGACAATGGCTGGGAGTTAGCTTCCCATAGCTGGGGCCATCGAGACTTGGGCAAAATTGACTGGAACAAGTTTAAAACAGATTGTGATAAATGGGAGGCTGAGGTGGAATCTCTCATTGGTCCTACGGATATCATTCTCTTTCCTTTTGGAGCTGATGTAGGAGATTGGCATCCTTATGCAGCAGATAATGAGCGATATCGCTATTTAAAAAGTCTAGGTTTTTCCTACTTCTGCAATGTAGATTCCAGCCAATACTGGGTTCAGATAGGAAGTGATTTTCTAAGACAGGGACGCCGCAACTTGGACGGATACCGAATGTGGATGGATATTTCTGCTGGAAGTGACACTTCTAAGCGGAAATTAGATGATTTATTCCGTGCAGAGGATGTATTTTCACCTAATAGGCCGACTCCTGTTGTCTGGGATTAGATAAATTTGTTATATTGGTGACGAGGTATCGTTTAGAAGTAATGCATACAATAAAACTGCTCTCAGTCCTGCAAATGTAGGCTGAGAGCAGTTTTGTTGTGAGTTGTTGTCTGTCAACATTTATGTAAAAAATTACTTTTTATGTAATTTATTCTAAAATATGGAGTGTAATCCAATAAATTTTGAAAATATTTACAATTCCTTCAAAATACATTATCATCAAATTAACTTAATCAACAACGCACTTAAGAAAGGAAAAGCAATGAAACCATTTAATGTATGTATCGTTGGAGGAGGAAGCACTTATACACTTGGCTTTTTAAAGTCATTTGTAAGGCTGAAAGAGGAATTTCCCTTAAAAAAACTGGTTCTGTTTGATATTGACAAAGACCGTCAAGAACCGATTGGAAAATATGGGGAAATCTTGTTTAAAGAAAGATTCCCAGAATTAGATTTTTCTTATACTCTGGACATCAAAGAAGCCTATGAAGGAATGGATTTCGTATTTATGCAGATGAGGGCCGGAGGTCTTGAAATGAGGGCTAAGGATGAACATATTCCTTTAAGCATGGGTATGATAGGTCAGGAAACTTGTGGACCTGGAGGAATGGCTTATGGTCTCCGTTCCTGTGTGGATATGATAAAAGCTGTCCATGATATTCGCACATATGCCCCAGATGCCTGGATTCTCAATTATTCTAACCCAGCAGCTATTGTAGCTGAGGCTTTGCGGAGAGAATTTCCAGATGACAAACGGATTTTAAATATCTGCGACCAGCCAGAGAATGTGGTTCGCTCTTGTAGCCGCCTTCTGGGATGCAAGTGGGAAGATTTAGACCCTGTATATTTTGGACTAAATCACTATGGATGGTTTACCCATATGTATGATATTCATACTGGCGAGGACTTACTTCCCAAGATTCGGGAAATGATTGCAGAACATGGATTTCTTCCCCAAGATGCAGAACAGAGGGACCAGTCCTGGTTGGATACCTATGGTATGGTGCAGACCATTATGTCTGATTTTCCAGACTATCTGCCAAATACTTATGACCAGTATTATCTCTATCCAGAATATAAAGCAAGCCACTTAAATCCTGATTTCACCCGTGCAGATGAGGTTATGGCAGGAAGAGAGAAACGAGTATTTACAGAATGTGCAGAAGTAATCAAAGAAGAAAAGCTGGGGGATCGTTTTCATGCTATCTCGGATGCCCATGCAGAAATGATGATTAAGGTAGCAGAAGCCATTGCCTACAATCGCAATGACCGCCATATCCTGATTGTGGAAAATAAAGGCGCGATTGCCAATATGCAGGATGATGCGATGGTTGAAGTGGTATGTGAATTGGGAATCAATGGTCCTCGCCCTATGCGCATAGGCAATATCCCTCAGTTTTATTTAGGACTTCTGGTAAACCAGGTATCTTGTGAGAAGCTGATTGTAGATGCCTATTTTGAAAAATCTTACCAGAAAGCTTTAGAGGCATTTACTTTGAACCGTCTAGTCAATGATGCGAAAAAAGCTAGGAAAGTACTGGACGCACTAATTGAAGTAAATAAAGGAATGTGGCCAGAGTTAAGCTGATAAGAATACTATACCATTTTTTTCTGGACAATCAGCTCAATGAGAACCTGAATCACAGAAAAAATTCCTACTCTGCTGTTGATATCCACATGATGATAACTTTCATTTCTGTCATTAGTATACAGCCCATAGGTGCTGTAAGGAAGAAGATGATTGTCTAGCTCGCAAGTCAACAAAATAATTTTGGCTTCCTGCTGACAGAGTCTCTGAAATACAGAAAGATAGCGCTTGGACTCTTCATAAGCTGTGATGATAAACAGGACGGCATCACTGCCGAGACTATAGGTAAGACCCTTGAGAAGCGATTCCCATTTCAGCAATATAGAAGGATAGTCCAAAGTTGCTAGAATCATGTGTAAATACGTGGCGGCAAGAGAATTTAATTCACTTCCATAGATATAAACTGACTTGTCCATTGTCAATAATTCGGCAATAGAGTCCAAAACTGTGATATCTAGATTCTCTAGATTATCTTTAAAAAGTGCAATGGAATGAGAAATCAGACTATCTGAGGAAAATATCGGTTTATTGATTTGCTTTAGCTCATTTCTCACTTGATACTTAAACTCATTATAGCCTTTTAGTCCTAGCTTCTGGCAAAAACGGACGACAGTGGCATTCGAGATATATAGCTTTGAAGTAAGGTCCTTTAAGCTCATAAATGCACAGCTAGGCAGGTTAATCTTAAAATAATCCAGCAATTCTTTCTCAGTATCTGTCAAAGAAAGGCTATGAGCATTTTGAAAAACCGATATTTCACCTACTAATTTTAAATTGACAGCCTTATCCCTAATTGTATTAGAATGTAATTCCTGTTTATATTGTAAATAGGTACGAATAATCAGATGAATCACAAAAAAGATAGGAAGACGGGACGTAAATTCTGCCCCCCTATTTTCCCTTTGGTCTGTAAAAAAGCGAAAATTAACTGTGGCAAGGTCAGCAATGGTATTGGTAGTGTATGGGGTAATGGAAATAATCGGAATATTGTTAATTCGGGCAAGTTTGGCAAGCTTTACTGTAACCGAAAAATCTCCTGTAGTGCTAATTAACACCAGGACAGACTCTGAGGATATATTTTGTAAAATATGCTCGCCTAATTTAGAAGAATTAATTTTATAAACTTTTTGTCGTCCAATAGAAAATAAGAGCTTTTCAAAATATCCGATAAGAATAGCTGTGATTCCTCCTGGTGCCCACAAGTAGATGGGGCAGTTACTGTCAAAATACAGGAAAACTTGGTAAAGCTGTTCTTCTTGAATTAGTTTTGCAGTGCCTTCTGTATCAGAAAAAAGATTCTTCATAATCATTGGAATGCTGAGGCTGTCGCTTTCTATTTGTGTCTGCCTGCTTTCTTTTAACTCTTGGTGCAGAGAGTATTTTAATTCTGCAAAACCAGAAAGACCAAGTTTTCTGCAAAACCTTATAATCGTAGCAGTAGAATAGGATACCTGTCTGGCAAATTCATGAATACTCATGTCCAAAATCATTTCTGGATGACTATAAATAAATTTTAATATATTTAATTCATTGTTAGTTAAGCTTTTAATAACAGAATCATCTAAATGTAACGTAATCATGATAGGGAAAGCTCCTTATTTTAATAACAGATATGCCAATTAGTATATCATAAAAAAGATAAAAAAACATTTGTATTGATGGAGGAATTGTAAATGGGATTATTTAATTGGAAGAAAAAAGAAGAATTCGTTTCACCTATGACTGGGATTTTACATCCAATAGAGGAAGTACCAGACCCTGTATTTTCTGATAAGATTATGGGAGATGGATTTGCTGTAGAATTGACAGAAGGTGTAGTAAAAGCTCCTGTCAGTGGCACCATTGCTGCTGCATTTCCTACTGGCCATGCTTTTGGAATCCAGACAAAGGAGGGAATGGAAGTGTTGATACATATTGGCATTGAGACAGTTAAACTAGAAGGACAAGGATTCCAGGTTATGGTAAAAGCAGGAGATACGGTTAAACAGGGAGATGTGCTGGTTAAGGTAGATGTGGACTATGTAAAGAGTCAAGATAAATCTCTATATTCTCCAGTAATCTTTACCGGTGGCCAGAGTATCAAACTGATGAAAACAGGAAATGTGAATGCAGGCGATGGAGGAATTATTCAGATTCAATAGGGGGATTAGGTTTATACTACTCTGAAATGATTTTCTATTTTTAACAAAAAGGGCTATTACAAAAAGGTAAATTTACTCATTATATAGTATGGATATTATTATATTATAACTATATATTGTATATTTACTCTATTTTGCAATAGTCCCCAATTAACCTATTGTGTTAGAGTTATGTTGTTTTAAAGATATTAACCATTATCTCTGATTACAACCATTCTCTAGCACAATGAGTTATATTAAAACTGTACCACCTCTATAATTCCAATATCTGGCTTTACAGATTCTGCATAGAGCACAGGTCCTACCCCGCCATAATCCTGCCACTCCTCATATTCAATCTTGGCGCGAACTCGGACCCATTGCCTAGTTTCCAGATGCCTTGCTTCTTTGGATTTACATACATATCCAAGAAATGTCATATCTGCCTCACAGCATGTCATAGCCATACGACCTGGTACGAAATAATTTTTAGGAAATTCTGGTGATTTTAACACCATTCCTGTAAATTCGACCACCTTTCCTTGGTATCGGTCTGGCTTATCCATACAGTCAATATACCAAATTCCATAAGCTTCTGGCGCAATCTCAATAACATCAGCACTCATATCATAAGGCAGATCTGCTTCCGAAATTTCTGAGATTTCTCCCTCTTCATCTTCAAATATAATCTCCGCCTTATTATTCATGGCAAGCAATGTTCGCCGATATCCTTCTAAATCTTCAATTCCATCACATCGATTGCAGATAATCAGCTCTGAATTGCGCACCATAGCTCCTAAAAGGGGCTTCATATTTTTCATATATAAGTCAAATGTGGAGCCATCAATAATGGTTACTTGTTGATAAATAACCCAATCTTTAGGAAGCTTTAGTTCGTCCTGATTCCACATGCCATTCCATTCCATTAACACTCGCTCTGGATTGTAGAGAAGTTCTAATTCCTCCAACCGTTGTGGAGTCAGTTCTTCTAAGCTGTCCACATATACAACAGAAGTTCTATTTTCTTTCAGTAAGTTCTCATCATATTCAATATCTCCCTCCTCACAGACAATGAGAAGAGTTTTGCCGTCTGTCTGAAAATATTCCTGTTCCATTGTAAATTGAAGAAATTCTGTCTTTCCAGCCTCTAAAAATCCGTTGATTAAAAACAACGGCATCATATCGTCTTCTATTTCTGGTCCCATAGTTATCAGCTCCTGCCAAATGCCTTATTCAGTTCTGCTTCTTTAAGACGGGCTCCAATCACACAGACCTTGCCTGTATAATCTGGTTTTCCCATACGAATCTCAAACTCATCTGGCACCAAATCAAAATAGTACCATTCTTCAGGATTTTCGCTGGGCATCATTCCTTTTGCCCTGAGAATGTCCCCATAGGCATTGCCATTGGCCAGTTCATCAAGAATTTCCTCTAATGATGCCCTGTCGCAGCTTCCCACATTCTCCATGCCCCAGCTTGAGAATACTTCATCTGCATGGTGATGGTGATGCTCATGACAACCACAGCTACATTCTTCGTCATGTTCATGGTGATGGTGCCCATGCTCTTCACAACCACATTCTTCTCCATGTTCATGGTGATGGTGCTCATGCTCTTCACAACCACATTCTTCTCCATGTTCGTGGTGATGATGCCCATGTTCTTCATAGCCACATTCTTCTCCATGTTCATGGTGATGATGGGTATGACTTTCGCATCCACATGCCTCCCCATGCTCATGATGATGGGTATGCTGTTCTTTTACCTCTTTCATCAAGTCTTCAGCCATTGTATCAGGCTTCTCGATAATCTCTAGAAGCTGTTCACCGGTAAGCTGGGTGCATGGAGTCGTGACAATAGTAGCTGTCTGGTTATGTTCTCGAATCAATTCTACTGCTTTCTGTACTTTTCCTGCATCTAGCACATCTGTACGACTTAAAACAATAGTTCCCGCATATTCAACTTGATTATTGAAAAATTCGCCAAAGTTCTTCATATACATCTTGCATTTAGAGGCATCGACAATGGTGACGGCACTGTTCAATTCCACATCCACGGTTCCAGCCACATCTCGCACAGCTTTCATTACATCAGATAACTTTCCTACTCCTGATGGTTCAATGATTACTCTGTCTGGTTTATATTTGGTCAGAACTTCCTCCAAAGACTTCCCAAAGTCTCCTACCAAGGAACAGCAGATACATCCAGAGTTCATTTCCCGTATCTCAATTCCTGCATCTTTTAGAAATCCTCCGTCAATGCCAATCTGACCAAATTCATTTTCAATGAGCACTACTTGCTCCCCAGAAATCGCTTCCTCCAGCAATTTTTTAATAAATGTTGTCTTGCCAGCCCCTAAAAAGCCGGAAATAATGTCAATTTTTGTCATGATTTTTCCCTTCTTTCTAAGTCTTTATTTTGTCACAATCTTCCAGTAAAGTCAAGGCAAGGTTTCCTGTCTATACACTTCTTGTCACTTCTTTTAGCCACTCTTGCTCCTCGTCTGTCAGATATGGCCCAATCTTTTCATAGACCTGTTTATGATATTCATTGAGATATTCAATATCTCTCTGTTCCATTATTGATATATCTAAAGCATCCAAATCAATAGGTACAAATGTCAGGTATTCAAATTTCATAAACTGTCCATAGGCATTTTTCTCTGCTTTTTTACATACCATTAGATTCTCTGTTCTGATTCCATGGCTTCCTTCCAGATACAGACCTGGCTCATCAGAACAAATCATTCCTTCTTCCAGAACAGCACTATCCATACGCTCTTGTACCGTTTTATAGCGGATACCATGAGGGCCTTCATGAACATTCAACAGATATCCCACTCCATGTCCTGTACCATGATTATAATTGAGTCCCTTATCCCATAAAGGCTGTCTTGCAATATAATCTAAAGATATTCCCCTACAGCCATACATAAACTTAGCATTGCCCAATCTCAACATACTCATGGCAACTAAAGTAAAATGTTCTCTCTCCTCATCAGTAATGGGCCCCAATGCCACTGTTCTTGTAATATCTGTGGTTCCTTCATAATATTGTCCGCCAGAATCAATAAGATACAGTCCTTCTGGTCTCAAAGTTTTGTTGCTTTCCTTGGTTGCAGAATAATGACACATCGCAGCATTCTCCTTGTAGGCAGAAATAGTATGAAAGCTTAATCCAAGATTCCCCTCCTGCTGTCTGCGCAGCTCCTCTAAATGGTCAGATACACTGATTTCTGTCATAGGAATTGTGCCAATATTCTTTTTTAGCCAATAAATAAATTTGGTCACAGCAACACCGTCTTTGATATGGGCACGACGTTCATTTTCAATCTCCACAGGATTTTTAACAGCCTTTGCCAATGATGATGGATTCATGTTATCAATCATTGTATTAGAGCTGTCCAGACTGCTAAGAATTGCATAATTAGTCTTAGAAGTTTCCAAAAGTATTCTCTCATTGTAGAAAGATTTTACAAACTGGTAAATGTCATTATAAGGCTTTATCGTAACTTTCAATTCTTTCAAATAATTCTGTACTTTTTGGTCAAGAGTCTGTTCATTGATAAATAAGAAAAATTCTTTCTCTGTTACAACTACATAGGACAGGACCACAGGATTATATGGCACATCATTTCCACGGATATTCAGCAGCCATACAATATCATCTAAAGTTGTCAGTATATGGACTGTGGCTTTCACTTTTTTCATGGATTCTCGCAGCTCTGCGATTTTCTGTACGGCTGATTTTCCTGCATATTTTTCTTCTAAAATCCATACAGGGCGAGCAGGCAGGTTCGGTCTATCCTCCCAGATTTGTCCTACCAAATCTTCCTCGCAAGAAAAGTTTACTTGCTTATCTTCCAATTTATCTTTTAAAACCTTTCCTAGTTGACCATTTACTACACGGCCATCGAATCCCAAAACTCCACCTTGGGGCAACATCTTAGCTAAATATTCTTCTACAGTCAAAACATCTTCCTGTCCCATCTTGTGAAGCTCAAACCCACTTCCCTCCAACTCTTTTGCAGCTTGGACAAAATATCGTCCATCTGTCCAGAGTCCTGCTTCTTTTGCAGTTACTACAGCAGTACCTGCAGACCCAGTAAATCCAGTAATAAATGTTCTGCATCCAAAATGTTCTCCTACATACTCAGATTCATGGAAATCTGAAGTAGGAATGAGATAGGCATCGATATGATGCTGCGCCATTAAAGTGCGCAGCTTATTTAATTGCTCATTCATTTGGATAGTTCTCCTTTATCTTTTAATTTGCACTTTCTGGAGGGCATCTTCTATCGCCATTCCAATTCCCTCGCTGTAGGTTGGGTGAGCACGCATGGCCATTTGAAGCTGTCTTGCTGTCAAACCTGCAGCTATGGCTGTGGCCATTTCACCAATCATATCAGTAGCTCTAGGACATACAAATTGAGCACCTACCAGGTTCATAGAATATGCATCAAATACCAGATGGATAAATCCACCCCTTTCATGAGAAATAATGGACTTGCCATTGCCACTCATAGAGTATTCCCCAGATACCACTTTCATACCACAAGCTTTGGCTGCCTCTTCAGTAAGCCCCACAGTAGCAATCTCAGGGTCTGTATAGATACAGCTTGGCACTACTGGAAGTCTAGCATACATGCCATTGGGAACTACAGTCAGTTGAATGCTGTGAGGTATCTTTGCAATATTCTCCACCACAAAAGTGCCTTGGGCTGCTGCTACATGAGCCAACTGAATATCTGCAATGACATCTCCAATGGCATAAACTTCTGGTTCGCTGGTCATAAACGCCTCATTGACAGCTAAGCGCCCATTTTCCATTTTGAATTCCACATCTTCCCCAAATAACCCCTCCATATTGGGAGTACGGCCAATCGCCATAAGCACCTGACCAGAATGAATCTCCATTTCTTTTTCATCTTGAATAAAATGGCAGACCAAGCCAGAATCTTCTTTGGTAATCTCTTTCAATGCCGCATTACAGTAAACAGAAATACCCTTATATACCAATTCCTGTTCCAACTCCTTAGCCACTTGTTGGTCTATAGGGCCTAAAAGCTGACTCCCCTGCTCAATTATTGATACTTTAGAACATAAGGAATTGAAAATTGTCGCTACCTCAACCCCAATAACTCCACCGCCTATAATCGTAATCCTGTCAAAATTCCAGGAATCTGCTGCTAAAAGTCGGTCACTATTCCAGATTCCTTCCAAGTCAATTCCAGGAATTTGGGGCATCTTGGCTACTGCCCCTGTGGCAATAAGGATATGCTTTGCTGAATAGTACTCTTTTCCAGTATTAGAATGAACTTCCACATTATGTCCTCGCCTGATAGTTGCAATTCCATAAATTAGGTCAATGCCAAGTTCCTCAAACTTCTGTTCCACCTTACTTCGGTAAGCTTCCACTGCTTTTTTCTTTGACGCCTGCATTTTCTTAAAGTCAAATGACATTGCCTCCACACTGACTCCAAACTCATCACAGTTTTGCATCATAGAAAATAGACTGGAGGCATGAAGAAGAGCTTTTGTGGGAATACACCCTCTATTTAAACAGGTTCCTCCCAATTTTTCTTTCTCAATAACTCCTGTCTTAAACCCTAAGCTAGCAGCCTTTATTGCTGCTGTATAACCTCCTGGTCCTGCTCCAATCACCAATACATCATATGTAACTGCCATTTTTTACCCCTTTCTATTCCTCTCTTTAAACTATAAAATACTTGAACCCTTAATCAGCCCTAACTCCACACATGCTTTATAAATTCCATCATCATTGATATCTGGTGCCACATAGTCAGCTACCTCTTTTAACTTTGGATTTGCATTGCCCATAGCAATTCCAGTTCCTGCAGCTTTAATGATTTCATAATCATTCATGCTATCTCCAAAAGCATATGCTTCTTCTATGGAAGTACCATAATACTTACATAACAGTTTTAATCCATTTGCTTTAGAATTTTTTTCCTCAATAATATCAGCCCCCTGTTGTCCTGCAAACAAAGGAAGCCTTAATTCAGGGAATGCTTTTCCAATCAAAGCAGCTCCCTCTGGTTTCCCGATATAGCACATGGAAGGTACCTTCATATCCATCAGCTTCCATGGGTCAAAATATCTGCGCCCACATTCTCCCCATCTCTCCTGGTCATGCTTAGTAACACATTCTGGATGAACATAATAATCCTCATCTCCAATGGTAACTCCTACAGCCAAAGAATTTTCCTGAGCAAATTCCAGTAATTGACGTTTTAATTCTTTTGACATAAATGCCTCATAAATTACCTTATCTCCCACAGTAACTTTCGCCCCATTGGCATGGATAATAGCATCAGGTTTCACCTGGTCCCGCAAGTTTGCGCTGAAATGGCTGTCCATATCCCGTCCTGTAGCCAGCACCACGATATAATGTTCTCTCAACATATCCAAAGCCTTCAAAGCACTTTCGGGGATTGCAAAGGTGTCATGGTTCAAAAGGGTCATATCCATATCAAAGCTTACAATCGGCTTCATTTGTTTCTTCCCTTTCCCTTATTTTTACAATTCTAAACTAATGATAGCCTAAATTTTAAATTTTTTCAAGAAAATGCTTTTCAAATCCAAAATCTTTTGCTATAATAGGGAAGTGCCTATTAGGGGTAGTAATCTGTACGGGGTATGGCGTAGCTTGGTAGCGCGCTCGGCTGGGGGCCGAGA
>DEPC01000112.1 GCA_002358555.1 Hungatella sp. UBA3402
ATAGTCACCACTACGCTATCATAAATCTCTCTTGCAGGTCTGCATAATTAGTCTAAATGTCAAGTGGTCAATCTGCATCAGAAACTTCACTCCCCTTATTCCAAGCATAGCAAATCGGGAAAGGTAACTTTCTTTCGCCGATTTGCGTGAACTTAACCATTACTCTTTTCCCACATTCAAAATCTCCATAAATTCTTCCCCAGTAATTGTCTCCTTTTCGAGCAAGTAAGCTGCAATCTCATGCAATTTCTCCTGGTTTTCTTTTAGAATCTCTGTAGCTTTATCATAGGCATCTCCTACCAGCTTTACAACCTCTTCATCAATAATCTTAGCTGTCTCTGGAGAACATGCTAAAGAAGTATCTCCACCTAGATATTGATTAGTTACGGTTTCTAAAGCAACCATTCCAAATTGCTGACTCATTCCATATCGAGTCACCATCGCACGAGCCAGTTTGGTTGCCTGCTCAATATCATTGGCAGCCCCTGTGGTGATAGAGTGAAAAATCAATTCTTCTGCTGCCCGTCCCCCTGTAAAGGTAACAATCTTATTAAATGCTTCTTCTTTGCTCATCAAATATCTTTCATCTTTATCTACCTGCATGGTATATCCCAAAGCTCCAGATGTTCTGGGGATAATGGTAATTTTGTGAACGGGAGCTGAATTACTCTGAAATGCCGCTACCATGGCATGTCCTACTTCATGGTAAGCCACAATCTTTTTCTCCTTATTGGTAACTCCAGAATCTTTTCTCTGGTATCCTGCAATAACCACTTCTACACTTTCTTCCAAATCCTGCTGTCCTACTACATTCCGTCCCATGCGGACTGCCCGCAGAGCAGCTTCATTGATAATATTAGCCAGTTCTGCACCACTAGCTCCAGAAGTTGCCCTTGCAACTTCATGGTAACTCACACTATCATCCATCTTTACATTCTTACCATGAACCTTAAGAATTGCCTCTCTCCCTTTTAAATCTGGCAATTCCACTGGAATTCTTCTGTCAAAACGTCCTGGTCTAAGAAGTGCTGGGTCTAGAGATTCTGGTCTATTGGTAGCGGCTAGAATTACTACACCTTTTCGTCCATCAAAACCGTCCATCTCTGCCAAAAGCTGATTTAAAGTCTGTTCTCTCTCATCATTGCCTGAAATTCCTCCTCCATCACGCTTTTTACCAATGGTATCAATTTCATCAATGAATACAATACAGGGAGCTTTATCGTTAGCCTGTTTAAATAAATCCCGAACCTTTGCAGCACCCATTCCTACAAACATTTCCACAAACTCAGAACCAGAGATAGAGAAGAACGGAACCTTTGCCTCCCCTGCCACAGCCTTGGCAAGCAAGGTTTTTCCTGTTCCAGGAGGGCCTACCAACAATGCCCCTTTGGGCAGAGTTGCACCAATATCTGAATATTTTTGAGGATTGTGAAGAAAATCTACAATCTCCTTTAAGGCTTCTTTTGCCTCCTCCTGACCTGCCACATCTCGAAATGTCTTTCCTGTCTCAGATTCAGCGTAAATCTTGGCATTAGACTTTCCAAAAGTCATAGCATTGCCACCCATTTTTTTCTGTAACTGTCTGGATAATACCTGACCTATAATAACAAACAGAAGAATGGGAAATACCCATGATATCAAAATAGAGATAAATGGAGAAGTTGGCTCTATAATTTCTTCTGAAAATGGAATCTCATTTTCTCTCAACACTTTTGTCAAATCTTCATCTGGCCAATTTCCTGTCTTATACCATTTAATTTCATCTTCTCCTAAGATATTTTTCTGTCCTGTTCTGGCAAGAAAAGTAAGTTGCTGCTCATTTCTTGCCACCTGAACAATGCTGCCTTCCTCAACCATATCTCGAAATGTACTATAAGGCACTTCTTGTACGCTTTTTCTTTGCATACTGGGCATCAAAAATAGATTGATAACCAACATTACAAGCATAACCATGCAATAATAGAAAATAAATGGTCTCCTATTGTTACTCGGTTTTTCTTCTTTCATCCCCATAAATTTTTTCCTCTTTCTTTTTCTTGGACAATTCTTTGTGCAAATGTCCTGGCATTTTCCAAATCTTTTTCATCAGGGTGAAGCATAGCCTCTTCATATGACTGAATCATCTGTCTAATCTGAGGGCTATCCTGTCTCATCTGCATAATTCGATATCGCTCCAATACCTGAGGAACCATACGCCCTGAGCACAGGAAGGAACCAAGATATCGGTTATCTTCTGGAATCAGAGCCTCCACTCGTTTAGATACCTGTCGACAGTATTCTGGGTCTTCCCCCATACCACAAGTTCCAAAAAGAGCTACCTGCTTTCCATGGAGTCCTTCGAGAAATTCCATAATCTCTCCCCCACAGATTCCTTTATCATTCCAAAATCCTACAAAGTAGGTATCTGCCTCCCCCTTTTGTTCCTCTACTCTCTGAATATCCTTGGATTTTCCTGGAAGAGCCTCAAAAATCTCCATGGCAATCTTCTCTGTATTTCCTGTTCTGCTGCTGTATATTACCAGATATTTCAATTTGAGACAGCTCCTTTCCCTCCATCTTTGTTAGGCATTCACAAATTCACTCTAAACCATATACTAAATTTCTTCACTTTTCAAGTCATATCTCAAAACCTTTATACAAATTTAGAGTCTTTTTAGATTTATCATAAAAAAACCAGAAGCAAACCTATCTATAAGGATTGCTCTGGTTTTTTAAAATATCATAACACTTTACTCAAAAAGTTTTTCAGTCTCTCATTTTTAGGATGTGCAAAAAACTCCTCTGGTACATTTTCCTCCACAAAATAACCATCATCCATAAACATAACTCTGGTAGCCACTTCTCTGGCAAACCCCATCTCATGAGTTACAACTACCATTGTCATATGCTCCTTGGCTAAATCTCTCATAACATTTAGTACTTCACCCACCATCTCTGGGTCAAGAGCAGAAGTAGGCTCGTCAAAAAGCATGACTTCTGGCTTCATGCACAAGGCACGGACAATGGCAATTCTTTGCTTCTGTCCGCCTGAAAGCTGGTTTGGATAAGCTTGCGCCCTGTCTGCTAATCCTACCCGTTCCAAAAGTTTCATTGCTTCTTGTTCTGCCTCTTTTTGCTCCCTTTTCTGTAGCTTCATAGGCGCAATCGTCAAATTTTTCATAATGGTCATATGAGGAAATAAATTAAACTGCTGAAAGACCATTCCCATCTTTTGACGATGCTTATCAATATCTGTTTTATGATTTGTGATATCAACACCTTCAAACAATATTTTTCCCAATGTAGGCTCTTCCAAGCGATTTAAGCAGCGTAAAAATGTACTTTTTCCAGAGCCAGAAGGTCCGATAACACAGACCACATCACCTTTATGGATGTCCACATTAATATCTTTTAAAACCTGTAAATCTTGAAAGCTTTTCCCCAGATGCTGTACTTGAATCAATGGATTATTAGTGGTCACTGCTTCTGAGCCTCCTCTCCAGCCTCTGTACAAAATAGGTGAATATCATCACCATTACAAGATAAATAAGGGCTGCTGCCATCAGAGGCATAAAAGCACTGAAAGTACGGCTTCTGATGATATCTGCCCCTTTCGTCAAATCTTGTACTGCAAGATATCCGGCTACAGAGGTTTCCTTCAACAATACAATAAATTCATTGCCAAGAGCCGGAAGTACGTTTTTAAAAGCTTGAGGCATAATGATATAAAACATTGTCTGAGGATAATTGAAACCTAAACTGCGTCCTGCCTCAAACTGCCCATTGTCAATGGACATAATCCCACTTCGGAATATCTCCGCTACATAGGCACCAGAATTTATCCCAAATGCCAGTACTGACGCAAATACTTTATCAATCCTCACAGAGCCGAACACAACAAAATAAAGAATCATAAGCTGAATCAACACCGGAGTTCCCCTTATCACAGTCAGATAAATCCGGCACAATAAATCCAATAGCTTTAATTTATGGGTTTTCTCATAGGTAGAACGGATAATCGCTACCAGAAATCCCAGGGCAATGCCCAACAGCACTGCAAAAAATGTAATTTTTATGGTATTGCCCAAACCATCCACAATATATCGCCAACGGTCATCCTCTATAAAATTCTGATAAAAATCCGCTTTAAATTTGCTCATCCTATCTGTCCCCTATTATTTTGTATTCTAATTGTTCAGACCCCTGAAACCATTCCTTTGCTCTTGTCCTATTCTGCGGAAATATATTTATCAATGATTGCCTGTAATTCTCCAGATTCCTTTAACTCAGCTAAAGCTTTGTTTACTTTTTCCAGAAGCTCTGTATTCCCCTTTTTGACTGCAATCGCATATTCTTCCACGGTCAAAGCTTCATCAAGAATCTTGATCCCCTCGTTCTGGGAAACAAATACTTTTGCTGGCTCTTTATCAATTACCACAGCATCAATCTTGCCTTGAAGCATAGCTTGAACTGCCTCAAATCCTTTATTGTAGCGCTCAATGGTAGCACCCTGCTCTTCATAATCAGAAGCATAGATATCACCAGTTGTCCCTAGCTGTACGCCGATATATTTTCCTGCCAAGTCATCTGACTTTGTAATATCGCTATCTTCTTTTACAATGATTACCTGGGAAGCCGTTGTATAAGGGTCTGTAAAATCTACATTTTTCAGTCTATCTTCATCAACAGTCATACCAGCAATGCCCAAATGTGCCTTTCCTGACTGAAGCTCTGGGATAATAGAATCAAAGGCAATATCTTCAATCTCCAGAGTCATACCCAACTTTTCTGCAATAGCCTTGGCAACATCCACATCAATTCCTACAATGTCACCGCCATCATGGTATTCATATGGAGGGAATTCTGCGTTGGTGGCCATAACTAGCACATTGTCTACTCCTGCTTCATTAGTATTCTCTCCACTGGAATCTACTGCTGTTGTCTCTGTTCCACCTGCCGTTGTTGTTTCTGCCCCTGTTGATGTGTCAGATGTGGAAGAGCCACATCCAAGCAAGGATCCAGCCATCATAGATGCCATTACCATTGCAATTACAGTTTTTTTCATAATTATTATCCTCCTCATATATATACATTGCAATGTATAAACTATAAATTAAAATCAAGAGATACTTAGAGGGTATACATTGCTAGTAATACATTATATAACATTTTTCAAATTTATCAAGTAAAAGTTTTATCTTGTTTTATAATACAATCCATGCAATACATTCAAAAATCTCTCCAGAAATGTTATAGCCTATCTAAATTGCAGCAGTTTTTCTTCCACAATCTGTCATTATTTATGCATTGATTTTGCATAAAATTTAGGGTATACTTTTTGTGATAGAAAAAGACAAAAGAGAATTCTTGAAAAATAGCGAGGAATTTTGTGATATGCTTCTTGATATCTTACTTTCTATAGCTCACAATTTGATACAAAAAACTGCATGGCCCATGGAGCCTCCTACCCCATGGTCTTCTTTTCATATCATTTTTTCTTTATGTGGTTTATTTGTCGCTGGAATACTGGCAATTTTTCTATCAAATTATTATGCCTCTAAAACAGAAATATCCTTACCAGGAACTCAAATTCTGTGGATATGCGGCCTTATCTTA
Source organism: Hungatella sp. UBA3402 (assembly GCA_002358555.1). Lineage (GTDB taxonomy): Bacteria > Bacillota > Clostridia > Lachnospirales > Lachnospiraceae > UBA3402. The sequence continues at coordinate 5,596 of DEPC01000112.1, forward strand.
GCAGTAAGTGAAATTTACAAACAACTTTTTTTATATGAGATTGTAAATCAAAACCATTATAACTGGTGGTATTTCCCTTTTCAGCTATGCAGTACTCCAATGTACCTATGTCTACTGTTTCCTGTATTTTCTGTCAGACTTCAAAAAGCTGCTGCTGTTTACTTAGAATCTTTTGGATTTTTAGGGGGAATTATGGCTTTAGCAGAACCTTCTGGCCTTATGCATCCTTATTGGATTTTGACTCTCCATGGGTTTTTATGGCATATCCTTTTGATTTTTCTTGGGTTTTTTTGTACTGGACTTAACCTTTCAAAAAAAGAAGAGGGAGTCTTTTCTGATTCCCTCGCTCTGTTTTTTATCTTTTGTTTTATTGCCACCTTAATCAATATATTTACTAGAGGAAAATCAGATATGTTTTATATCTCCCCCTATTATCCAATCACTCAGATAGTATTTCGTCAAATCTCCTTAACTTGTGGAATTCTCCCAGGAATTATAAGCTACTTGCTTTCGATATGTGTAGGAGCATTCTTCTGTTACAAACTGCTAACTGCTATCTTCCAAAAACAAAGCTAATCTACTTATCCCTATGGCCGAAAAGCACTGTAAACAACTCCATTTTGAAGCCCTCCCCGATACTGGGCCATTTCACTGACAGTTACTAGCTGATATCCTTGTTCCACTAAAGCTGGAATAATCTGCAGTGCAGCATCTCCAGTTGGATTATATAATTCATGCATCAATACAATATCTCCATCTCGAACAGTTCCAAGAACTTTATCAACCGTACTCTTGGCATCTCTTGTCTTCCAATCTAGAGTATCAATGCTCCACATGATAATAGGAGCATTTACATTTGCAAGAACAATAGCATTTTTATTGCCTCCAGGCAGACGGACTGTGGCAGGGGCTGTACCACTGGCAGCTAAAATAGCCTCGCTGCCTTTATTAACCTGATATTGAATTTCTCCAGCTCCCAGTTTATTTAAGTATTTGTGCTCATAAGTATGATTTCCAATCTCATGGCCTTCTGCTACCATACGTTGCATCTCTGTCTGATAGGCCGCACATCGACTACCTACTACATAAAAGGTTACTTTTGCTCCATACTGTGCTGCACAGTCCATAATTCGGTTTCCTACTGGAGCATAGGGACCATCATCAAATGTCAAAGCTACCATAGGTCGATTAGGGTCAATCACCCGTCCTGTTGTCACCTGATTTTGTGTTGTTGTATCTGTCTCCTGAACAGCAACTGGTTCCTGACTTGAAGTTGTGTCTATTCCCTGAATGTTTGTCTGCTCTTGCGTGGAAATTTCATTTTCACTTTGGTCTTCTGCCCCAATCGTCTCTTGCATTCCTGGTCCCTCTATATATTCTGGCTGTTCATTTTCTTCTGTCTTGATTCCAGTTTTCTCTGATACTGCCCCATTTTCATCTATCCACCGAGCTACTCCTGGTCCCTTATTCATATCAATCCATTGACTGTGAATTCTTTGTTGGCCACTTCTTACTTCCGCCATTACTGGCTTTGCCCAAGCCAAAGTTAATGTTGCTGTCACAACACAAATCATCATTGACACTATCCTTTTTTTCCTTATCATACTCATACAATCCTCCCCTTTTTAAAGCCCACTTATCAATCAAGGCCAAACTATTTCTTGAAATATACTTTACACTAATCCAATTTTTGGAAAAAAGCAAGCCCTTTAAAGCATCTGTAATATTTTTATAAGAATCCCTTGTTTTTTCTTTGGATAAAGCCCAAAAAACTGCCTTGCAATAAGGAATTTCCTAACACTCTTGCTGACAAGACAGAAAGAAAGAGGCTATTGCAAAAAGTAGTAATTCTACAATATGCGGCGATAATATCCATGATATTTATACAATATATTGTAGAAATCTAACATTTTTCAACAGCCCCTTCGTCTATCTTGCAAGGATTCTGCTATTCATATCTAGTTATTTTTCATAGATGTCTAAGCCACTCCCCTGCTAGAGAAATCCAGCTCTGACATTGGGGCTCTACCAATTCCTTTCGCCCTCCACAGGTTTCCCCAGTTGCCAGCGATAAGCCATGTCCTCCTGTAGGATACAAATGAAACTCCACACTGACCTGATTTCTTATCAAAGATTCTGCTAACAAAAATGCATTTTGTACTGGTACAGTATCATCAGTTACTGTATGCCATAAAAATGTTTTTGGTGTATGAGGACCAACCTGGTCTTCTAAGGATACCAGATGCCGTTTTTCCTCATTTTGTGACTCCTCTCCCAAAAGTCTTTCAAAAGAAGGAGCATGACAATAAGGCCCTGACGAAATCACTGGATATCCCAAAATCATTCCATTAGGCTTTATATCTTCTGCCCGTTTTCCCAATGGTTCATAGACAAATTCTCGATTCCAAAGCGTTCCCAAACTACATGCTAAATGTCCTCCAGCAGAAAATCCAGATACTACAATCTTATCTGGGTCTACAAACCACTCTTGACTGTGTTCTCTAATCTGAGACATCAAAAGAGCCAACTCCAGAAGTGCTGTAGGAAATCGGTTAGGAACTAAGCTGTAGCGAATGACAAAGGCATGATATCCCATAGCCAGATACTTCATAGCCACAGGTTCTCCCTCCCGATGTGCTATATGCCCATACCCGCCGCCAGGACAAATTACCACTGCTGGCCGTATCTTTTTCTCCTCATTTTCGCCCCAGTCTAACAGATAAGCCGTAGCTGTAGCTTTATCTTCTTCCCTGCCGCTTCTTGTCTTTCCTGGTAGCACAAGGTCCCATGTTAATAATTTCATGCTTTGATTTATACCTTTCTAAGTTTCTCGTACTAACAATTCTATCATATCTTATTTCCCAGCTATTTACCACCAAAAAATACCAATATTCCCCAAAATAATTTTTATCCTCTTTTTCTCAAATAGCCCCAATTTTTGCTCATCTTTTTATCACTCATCTGCCAGAACTCTATTCACACCTTTAACAAGGTCTGCAGCAGCTTCTTCTGGAGTGATATCCCTGGTACTTAGACGTCCAAAGAGTTTGTAATACAGCCCGTCGGGATTTGCCTTTAAATCGTTGTCATCAAACTTAGGGTCCTGGGTAAATTGACTGTATGCAAGAACTTTGCTGTTTGCCTCTTTTGTCATGGCATCACCGATATTCTCTTCATTTAAGTAAGAAACTGCTGCCAAGGAGCAAGGGATTCCTCTCTCTGTAGAGTTAATTTCCACACCTTCTGGGTCATTGAGAAGATAATTTACCAACATAGCTGCTTCTTTTGGATACTTGGTTCCTGCCTTGATAGCCATATTCATAGAAATCTTAGTAAATCCGCCTTGATACTGGACAAAATTGATAAATTCTCCAATAACAAACTTTTGTCCCTGCTTATTAACACTTTCTTCCATAGCTCCTCTGACTTTAGAGACTGCGGAATCCCATTCCATAACCTCTGCGTACTTTCCATCAATCCATTTGGAATTTTTATCCATGGAATCAGCCAGGTTACGGCTAATTAGAGGTAATCAAAAGAGGAAAGGAAAAGCACAATCCAGACGGAACCGGCGAAACTGTCAAGAAACATTTGTGGAATAGCAAGAAACCTGCTATAATGGAATACAGATAACCTGAATCCGGGAGAAAGGCAGGAACAGGGATGTATATAAGCTATAAACCCCTCTGGCATACATTGGTAGAACACAATATGCGGAAGGAAGATTTGAGGCTTGCCGCCGGCCTTACCACCAATATGATTGCGAACATGGGAAAAGGAAAGCATATCCGCATGGAAACACTGACAAAAATCTGTGAAATTTTAGATTGTGACATTTCAGATGTGATACAGTTGGAATGTGAAGAAAAATGTACTGATTCGACAGGCAATAACTGAATTTGTGACGCTCAACTAAGCGTTTACTATTGAATCAACGCTTAATATGTTCTAAATAGATTCTCTTTTTGATATACTGCGGTCACAAATATAGCAAAGGAGATTTATTGTATGGATCAGAAAAGAATAGGTGCATTTATTGCACAGTGCAGAAAAGAAAAAAATCTGACACAAATGCAGCTTGCTGAACTATTAGGGATTACTAATCAGGCAGTTTCTAAATGGGAAAACGGAAGAGGAATGCCAGATGTATCGCTTTTACAGCCTTTGTGCAATGTTTTGGGTATTAGTTTGAATGAGCTTTTTTCGGGAGAGCATATATCAGCGGAGGAATACAAAGGAAAAGCAGAGGAAAATATTTCTAAGCTTTTTAAAGAAAAACAGATTGCTAATTTTAAGCCTGTAAAAAATGTATTCTCTATATGTGCTAACGTCACTTTGTTTGTAGCCGTGACTGAATTAGCTATTGGCCTTGTTGGGAATTTTTTTAATTCAACTATATTGAAAGCTATGTTAATCAATGCTTCTGTATGGCTAATATTATTTTTGGCTTCAATAAGTAAACTGGCATATGACAAGAAAAAATTGAAAACTCTGAAATATTCAAGCACTTGTATGGACTGCGAAATAGAGGACATGATTCCGGCAGTGTGGATTAGAGTAGCAAACTACGTCAGTTGCAAAATAGTCTGTCGGTTCATTTATGAGGGTAAAGAACACAAAGCAGTAAGTAACTATTATATTTTGTCACCATTTAAGCGAAAAGAAGATTTATATGCGAATGTTTATATCTCCCAAAATAATTCTGCCAAATACAGTGTAGAGCTTTTTCAAACAGGCCGATAATTTAGACATCTTTAAAAATCATATATACCTATCCAAAACTGCTGTTGTAAGAACGCCCATTCCCACAACGGCAGTTTTCATTTACGCTTCTTTCTCTGGCCGACATAACTTTTAAAGAATTTCGATTTTTCGAGGATATGTACAAGCTGCCGGAACTCCGCATCAGGCAGCTTGTTATAATTGATACCCAGCCGCTTGCAGTAAAGCGCAGCCTGTTTTTCAAGAGGGCTTCCCTTGAAATTTGCAA
>DEPC01000184.1:0-1592 GCA_002358555.1 Hungatella sp. UBA3402
TGGGCGGGGAAAATAAGAAGCAAAAAAAGAGGTTTTTTCCCCGGCACAGAATTCTAAAGGTTCACCAAACCCTCCAATTTTTCATCTGGTACGCCACTATCTTCCAGCAGACGGCGGACTTCCTGCTTGCCTAGCTCCAAAGGTTCCGGCTCATCTTTAAATTCTTCCAGACGGTTGTTTAAATTTTCATGGATATTTTTGACAACTCCATAATCACAGTCTTCCCCAAGTGTATTAGAAATTAAGGTATTAAAGGTCTCCTTTTGAGTGTCAGCGTCCAGAGGAATATGGCTACAGCCAAACATCTGTTGGATAAAATTTTCTTGGAGGTCTGTCGGACTTTTGGTATAGTAAAGCATACTGTGAATATCTGTATAGCGTTCATGAAAGCAGGGAAATAAAAATCCTTTGACTGGCTGGTCAACAATCCAATCTTGCGTTCGGTTCTCAATACAATTTTTCTCAGGATTATAGCCAAGCCCTGGTTTGGATAGATGGACAGGGCAGATACTACAGAGGATATAATTGTACACATTATCTGAGGCATCATACATTTCTGTGTTGTCAGAAGCTTTTCCAGGCACATCATAAGCTACATGGATTAGAATGATATAATAATTTTCGTCATAATTAAAATTTTCGATAATTTTATTGTAGAATTCATGGGTCAACATATCATCCTTTAGTTGACTGTTTCGCAGGCGCAGAAGGAATTCCTGGGCTCCTCCTTCCCGTTCCTCATCTAAAGGAAAATCGAGATTTAATAAGTTGCGTCCTAAGGTTCCTGATAGCGTTTTTTTGAAAATAGTAAAGTACTTGAATGCATCATCTTCTGGAAGGGAGAGAAACGCCTCTTTTAGCTCTGTTTTGATGTTTTTTTCTGCATCTATGTAGCACCCACAGATGCGGGTAATGGTACATCGCTCTGGGATGTATTGTTTGCGAATCTCTGCAATCTCTTTTTTATTCATGGTAAACCTCCTATTTGAGAACTATATGACAACTAAAACCTAAAATAAATGAATGGATTAAAATCAGTTCCTACCATATAACAGACAGCATATGCAAATAATGCTAAAAGCCCCAAATCTGCTCCAATTCCAACAAGAACATTTTCATGATTTTTAAGCTGGTTTTTTAGTATAGGGATTAGAGGCAGGGAGCCAGCAAGGGACAATAGAAAAAGTATTACAAATTCCCTATCGAAACACTCTAATAGCTCCAAGGAGTTGATAGAGGAACAATCAAACATAAACATTGTCTTGAGATACAAGCATGCATCGGTGATAGTATTGCATCGGAAAAACACCCAGCCCACTAAAACTACAATTAAAGTATAAATTCTCTGAAAAATTCTAGGTAACTTTTCTAATAGTCTGCCAAACAAACCTCGTTCCAAAATTAGAAAGATTCCATGGAATAATCCCCAGATAACAAAGGTCCAGTTAGCTCCATGCCAGAATCCAGTCAGAACAAACACAATCAGCAGGTTTTGATAAGTTCTTTTCTTTCCATGGCGGTTTCCCCCTAACGGGATATAAACATAATCTCGAAACCAACTGGACAGAGAGATATGCCATCTTCTCCAAAAT
>DEPC01000184.1:1909-2522 GCA_002358555.1 Hungatella sp. UBA3402
ATGCCATCTTCTCCAAAATTCCTTAATGCTGGAAGAAATATATGGATACTGGAAGTTTTCTAGAAAACAAAATCCAAAGAGTTTCCCCAGTCCAATAGCCATATCTGAATAGGAAGAAAAGTCCATATAAATCTGAAGCCCATAACATACAGCTCCCAACCAAGCATAGGGAGTATTGACTAGAGAAATATTTCCGAAAATTATATCAGCCACATAACCCATTCCATTGGCCAAAAATATCTTTTTATTAAACCCTAAAATAAATCGGATAATTCCTTCATGCATCATTTCCAGAGTTGTATGCCGATGTCTGATTTGCTGATTTACATCAATATATCGGACAATCGGTCCAGCGATTAGCTGAGGAAATAACATGATATATAGAGCTAAATCCAGGATATTGTGTTGGGCTTGTACCTTATTCCAGTATACATCAAAGATATAGGACATAATCTGAAAGGTGAAAAAGGAAATACCAATGGGCAGAGTAATGGTAGGAATCGATAAAGGTAAACTTTTGTGCAGAAGGTTTGCTGTATCCAAAAGTATTTCAATAAAAAAGTTAAAATATTTAAAAATAAAAAGAATTCCTACATTATAAATAACAGAAACA
>DEPC01000109.1:0-584 GCA_002358555.1 Hungatella sp. UBA3402
AAATGTCTATTGATTGAAAGATTGAAAAAATGAAAGGAAGATTTACGAATGAACACATCTGTGATGCCTTATATGCCAATGGTAGATTTTCTTGCAGATTTTCTGGGACCAAATGCAGAAATTGTACTCCATGATTTCTCTGACTTAGAACATTCTGTGATTAAGATTCGCAATGAGCATGTCAGTGGACGCTCCGTCAATGCACCTGCTTCAGATTATGTAATCAGAAAACTCAAGAGGGCAAAAGCCGATGATATGTATGAATGTAACTATAAAGGAATCTCTGCCCATAATACAGAGTTAAAATGTGCTTCCTACTTTATTCGTGATGACAATGGCTGTATTGTAGGAATGTTGTGTATTAACCTTGATGTGTCAGATTATGCACGACTTCGCTCTTACTGTGATTCTATTTTTCTAAATTTCAATGGGAGGAATGAACCTTCTTCAGATTCTTGTCATGAAGTGGAGAACTTTGGAAAAACCGTAAAAGAGATGATTAGTCAGGCATTTGATAAGATTGCCCAGAAATATGACCTTGATTCGCACCTTTCTACCAATGATAAAAAGAATATTATCAATGA
>DEPC01000109.1:902-1276 GCA_002358555.1 Hungatella sp. UBA3402
AAAGAATATTATCAATGAGTTAAATGAAGAGGGTATTTTTTTGTGGAAGGGAACAATACCAAAAACTGCACGCTTTTTAAACATATCAGAATCAACCGTTTATCGTTACTTAGGAGAATTAAAAATAAAAGATGAGGTCTTTTAAGATATTCTCTAGTATTACAGAGAATAAATGAAATTGAGGGGATAATGATAGTAAATGAGGAATTTAAGGGATGTAGACAGAAGTAATGCTTAAAAAAAGGCCACAGCCTTCGCCGCAGCGTTACTTCTGCCTGTAAATTTCAACTAAGAAGTATCGGAACAGTTATTCCTGCTATCTAGCCCCCACTTAACACAAATTTATGACATAAATCTGCCAGAAAGCAGTTTTC
>DEPC01000109.1:1593-11750 GCA_002358555.1 Hungatella sp. UBA3402
ATCTGCCAGAAAGCAGTTTTCAACCACATGATAGGCTGATTCAAGGCCTTTTAAATTTGAATGCAACTAAAAGTCCGCCTAGCAAGACAATCCCAGAGACAGCAAGCAAAATCCATACATTTCTGCTGTAAGGTGTTGGAATGTCTGTAGCAGGTTCCGAGAATTGCCCTGGAGACATATTTTTAGCATTTCTATCAGGAGGGGTGAATTGGTGGTTGATATTAGGATTTTGTTCAGGACTAACAGCAGAGTCTTCTGCCCAAGCCTGTCTAATATCGCTATTGTTTGGTTGATGATTATTTTCCATACCATTATCAGGATTGTTGATTGCTCCTGTATCATTGCGGGGATTACCTGCCATATGCATGCCGCCGTCAGGACCACCATGTTCTCCTCCCATAGAGCCCATGTCTGAAAGGGTGATATGGCTTGCATCAACGAGGGAGGAATTATCGGCAGACTGTCCATCTTTATCAGAAGGAATGATACCTGCAAGCTGGCCTCCAACGCTTTCTTTGCGCAACAGGCAGAATTCTTTTAGTACAGAGACTCCAGTTTCAAATTCTTCATAGCTATAAAATTTGGAGGGGTCTTTTTCTACATAAGGAGCAATCAATTCATAGGTTGTGTCAATCAAACCTAAAAAGTCTGTGTTCTCCAAAAATTTGGCAAATAATTGATGATATAGTTCTTCATATTCCTGGCTGGAAAAAATCCAGTCTACCATAGGGCGGTCGTCGGTAGCTCCTCCAGATACCGGAGTATCAATAGGAGAATTTATCATACTGTTGGCATCCTTAGACTGAAAGGTGCCAAAGGCAAGATTGTAATCCCAGGGAATCATAGAAAGTTGACCATTATCTTCATATAAATAATAATTATGAATAATAGAGCCAGTATAGCTGTCACCATTGCAGACAAAGTTGTGAACCACAAAATATCGGATAACTTTATCTATAGTTACAATTTCTTCAAGATTACTGAGTTCACTCAATGCTTTTAGAGATTGGATAAGACGAGTCTTATCCGTATTATCGATATCTGTTTTGGCATTATCAAAAATATTGGAATAACTGTCAGGGTCATCATCAATATATTGAAGTTTGACATCACTACTGCCCATGCCACCAGGAGCATTTCCAAAATCTTCCCTGTTTCGGTCCATCCTTTCATCGTTTATTTTTTCAGGCGGGGAGGGCGGCTGTTCTGACATGTCTGGCATATCATCATTAGCCATAAAGTTTTCCATATCAAACTCTCGTCCATTGCCTTTTCCTCCGCCGAAGCTCATACTATCTGGCTTATATAGACTTCCGTGATTATTTCCATAATTGCGCTTTAAGAAGGCATCTTCTACTCCTTCCACTGCAAGATACAGACCCCAGTCTTCTCCATTGACTCGAATATAGGCATAGCTACAAAGTGGGGCATCTACTTCAAATTCTCCCATCATTTGATAGGTAAGATAATCTTTCATATAGGTTGTATCTTGAATCATATTGTTTAAACTCAGTTTATCTAGGCCATAGTAGTTTTTACCACTGTCATAGTGGTCAAATTCAAGTTTGAAGCTATATCTGTCACTGTTCATGGCAGAAACATTTCTTAAAGAGGTATTGCCTTTGGCACGTATGCCTATATTTTTATAAGCTTCCCCATCAATAATTGCTGTACATGTCACATATTCTTCATTTTCGCAGTTTTCAATAAAATCCTCCCAATCATCCATAACAATATCAATTGTATGTACCTCTGATGTATCAAAAAGACGATTTTCATAGCCCATTGCTTTAGAGGCTGGCTGAATCCCAAGGGCTTCTCCATTTAAAAATAGGAGAGTAAAAACAAGACTAAGGATAATAGCAGCAATACAGATTCTGTCAATATGTTTGTGGGTTGACATAAAACACCTCCTTAGCCCATATAATCTCCATTATAGCTGACTAGGACTGCACTGAAGATGCCATCCATATCAGAAAGTGTGTTGATAAAATCGGTATTGTCATCTTTTAGACGAATTTCCATATTCAATTCTACAGAACCTTTTTGGGCAGTTTTGCTTTTTACCACACATTTTTGAACCTGACTATCAAGAAATGATTTGGCATGATGTTCACTTTCATAACCATCACATTGAACCACAACAATATAAGGATTGCTATGACTTTTTTGATTCACAAGTGCCAAGAGAATCAAACCAATGATAACACTTCCAATTACTGCCAGAGGTATCATGCCTGCAGCCAGAACAATGCCCACTGCAATAGACCAAAAAAGAAATGCGATATCCAAAGGTTCTTTGATAGCAGTACGGAAACGTACAATAGACAATGCACCTACCATACCTAAGGATAATACTACATTACTGGTTACTGCCAAGATTACAACCGTAGTAATCAAGGTCAAGGCTACTAGGGTGACACCAAAACTTGAAGAATACATCACACCAGAAAAAGTCTTTTTATAGACTAAAAAAATGAAAAGGCCCAATCCAAAAGCCAAAGCTAAGGCAATCATCATGTCTAAAATGCTGACATTGGTGACATTTTCAAGGAAACTAGATTTAAAGATATCATTAAAAGTCATAGATATATCTCCTTATATATTGGATTATTATAAAGTATTTGAAAAACTAATTTTGACTGAATATTTTGATAGAAACTAATTTTCACATATGCTCTATGTATCTATTCGTACATACGACATGCTGCATATTTGGAAAATGCCGCTGTATGTCGTCCCTTTAACTGAACAGCATCTCGGATGATTTCTGGCAGAAATTCATCCCATTTTACTTCCAAAATAATCGGTGCATCTCTGGCAGGAATTGTAATACAGTAAGGATTTAAAAAATCTGTGGCAGTAAGTCCAGTGCGGATATTATAATCCAAAGTAACCCTCACATTGCCAGGACGGAAGATAAAAGGTTCTCTGGTGTAATCTACAATTGTTTTAGGTCGTAAGCCTTGGGAATTCATCTTGCAATATAATTCCTGAATTAACCTTTGACCAGAATCCATCATCCAATTCAACCGTCCATCTACAATATCTTGTGCCTCCTTATCTGTCAGGTTCGCTGAATCCTTGGTGCCTAGACCATTGCACTTACTTTTTTTCTCCAGATGAATAATGGAAATATTTTCATTGTAATAGCGGATACGAAATTTTTCCCGCCTATTGACACCATCAAGTTTTTCCCTAAGAGCTTTATCTGCCAAGTTATCAAAATAAAGGCTTCTGATAAAATATTTCCCATCAACGGCATTTGGGTCAGGCTTTGCCACAACTCTTAACCTTTGGCGAATAGCAATCATGTCAGAGAAGTTCAGCTCGTGTTTCCATTCATGTCGATAGTCCATGTGTCTCCTTTCTCTATTCTAAAAGAGTATTGATAAATTTGGTTTAGCTGTTTTGTGTAGGGATATCATACCATGGCTTCCTAAAGCCATCCTAAAGATGACTGTGAAGGATTTGTGAAATCATAACTTTTTATTGCAGCTTATTTTAGGATAACCTTAAAACTGATATGGGAGTCATCTGTTTGACAGGCAGTGATATCCCCTCGATGATTTTTGGCAATAGCTTTTGCAATAGACAGCCCAACGCCAAAGCTTCCAGTATAAGTCCTAGCCTTATCTCCACGATAAAATCGGTCAAACAGACGATGAAGCTCAATCTTCCCCACATTTTTATAAGTATTTTCTACAATTATAACAGGATATCTCTTAGCAGAAAGAGTAACTCGAATACTTCCTCCAGGATCACAATATTTCACCGCATTGTCTAAGAGGATGGAAAGTAGACGGCGAATTAGCCCCTCGTCTCCTTGATAGAAAATATTAGGTTCAATTTGAAAAGACAGTTCTTTTTCTCGCTCTGCTGCTAAAGAGCAAAATTCTGACACCATATCTTCTGCTGCACTGCTCAAGTCAAACCGAGATACAACAAGGTTAGATTCTTCCTCGTCCATGCGGGAAAGTGTGACAAGCTGATTTACAAGCGCACTCATACGTTCCCCTTCACTGCGGATATCATCTAGCCATTCATTTTCTCCAAGCTCTGACTCCACAATATCCAGATTCGATAAAATGAGTGTAAGGGGAGTTTTTAGTTCATGGTTGGCATCTGTGATAAATTGCTTTTGTTTTTCATAGCTTTCTACTGCAGGTTGTACAGCTCGTTTAGAAAATAGAATAATCATAAGTAGTACAATACTTCCGCTTGCCACTAATACTGTTAATGCGGTAAATAAAAGATTTCTTGTCATTGCTTGATTCATACTACCATTGACAAATACAATAGCAAGTCCAGACTTTGTTTCAAAGATTTTATATCGATAATCTCCAGTCCAACCTCGTTCACTCTTCCGGCGAAGAGCTTCTTTTATATACTGCTCTACTTCTTCTTTTGTAACAGAAGAGACAGATTCAATATTTTGGCGGATAATCTGGCCATTGCTATCTACCCACACTGTAAAAAATCTGGTACTAAATCGAGTTTCTGATGTAAAAATATCCCGATGTGGCCCTTTCTTTGGTGGAGGAGGTTTATGTCCATCAACAGAGGCAGGAAAAATGCCATTATTGGCGGCAATCACATCCGCTAAAGGGTCCACCATACCATTTAACTGATGAATACTGATAAAGAAAATTCCCAAGTATATCACAAAAAATACAGTTAAAATAGATATAGCACTGACAACAATAAATTTTTTCCTTAGCCTGTAAATCATAGATTCTCCTCCAGCACATATCCAGCATTCCGCACAAAACGAATTCCCAAGGGAGAATGAATCAGATCCATCTTTTTTCTTAAATTAGAAATATGCACCCATACCACACTGGTATCTACAATGGTATTCCACCCCCAGATATGAGTCATAAACTGTTCGGTAGGAATAATAACTCCTGGTCTTTGCATCAACATTTCCATCAGTTGAAATTCCTTTCCACTTAAAGACTGAGTTTGTTTTCCATAAGATAACTGATAAGTAGAGCGATTCAATGTCATTTCATGATAAGTAAGCAGGTCAGGCACATAATTATCCTTTCTTCTAAGCATAGCCCGCACCCTGGCCAAAAGCTCTGATGAATAAAATGGTTTTGGCAGATAGTCATCAGCCCCTGCATCCAGACCCTCCACACGCTGCGATACCTCTGTACGTGCAGTTAAAAATAGAGTTGGTGTTGTAATATGCTTTTTCCGAAGTGTTTCAAGAACTTTGATGCCATCCATACCAGGCATCATAATATCCAGTATAAGACCGTCATATTCTTCTGTCTGGGCAAGAGTAAGAGCATCTTCCCCATTAGAAACTCCATCTACCATAAATTTATTTTTTTCAAAAATATGGATTAAGGATTTAAGAAGTTTCGGGTCATCTTCTGCAATTAAAAGTCGCATAATAATACCTCCAAATAGATTTTTGCTTGCCTGTATCAGTGTATCATAAAAAGCTAAAGTGGGGCTAAAGGTAATATCCTAAATCTACCTAGATATTTTTTCCTAAGGTTATATAAATGTAGATTCCAGGAGAAAATAGGAAAGATGAGTCGAGAAAGGCTAAGGAAAAACATGGAGACAAAGAGAAAAAGGACAACAAAAATAGGTATAAAAATCTTAAAAATAGGATTACTTCTAATTCTTGTCTGTTTTATCGGCACTGCTTGTGCAGGAGCTTTTTGGGCTAAAAAAGTCATTGAAGAAGCACCAGATATCAGTGCTTTAAGTTTTCGACCTCAAGGTTTTGCTACCACAGTCTATGACAGAGATGGAAATATAACGGAACGTCTTGTAATGGAAGGAGCAAACCGAGAGGAGGCAGAATATGAAGAACTCCCTAAAAATTTGGTGAATGCATTTATAGCTATTGAGGACGAGCGATTTTGGGAAAATAATGGTATTGACTTGCGGGCTATCTTGCGGGCTGCAAAAGGAGTTCTTACTGGCGATTCTTCAGCAGGCGGGGGCAGTACTATCACCCAACAGCTTATAAAAAACTCTGTTTTCAATGGAGGAATGGAGAAAACATTTGATGAAAAGCTAAAACGAAAGCTTCAGGAGCAGTATCTAGCTGTAGAATTGACAAAAATATCAGATAAAAAGACAATCATGGCTAATTATTTGAATACTATCAATTTAGGCTCTAATACCTTGGGAGTCAAGGTAGCTGCCAGAAGATATTTTGATAAAGATTTAGAAGAACTAACATTATCAGAATGTGCGGTTTTGGCAGGTATTACTCAAAATCCTTCTAAACTCAATCCTCTTACAGGAGCAGAGGAAAACGCAGCTCGAAGAAAAAGAATTTTAGAAAAGATGGAAGAACAGGGAATGATAAGTCCTCAAGAAAAAGAAGAAGCCCTTGCAGATGATGTATATTCCAGGATTCAAGACATCAATATTGAGACAAAAGCACAGGCTACTCCTTACAGTTATTTTACAGATGAAGTAATTAACCAGGTGATACAAGAGATGTCAAGCCGTCTTGGATATTCGGAAGAACTTGCAAGAAAAATGATTTACTCAGGTGGGCTTTCCATTTATACCACACAATCTCCTAATTTGCAGAAGATTGTAGATGAGGAAGTCAACAACCCACAAAACTATAAAGAGACTTTGTTCTCTGCAGATTACCGATTGACTGTAAGACATCTGGATGGAAGTATATCCAATTATTCTGAAAGAGATATCCAGGCAGTTTGTCAATCTAATACTTCAAAGGAGTTAGTCAGCCTTTACACAGACCAAGAATTGATACAACAGGAAGTAGAACTGTTTAAGGCAGCTACTCTTACAAAAGAAGACGAGATACAAGGAGAATATTTAACAATTGTGATACAACCCCAGGTTTCCTTTGTTTTGCTTAACCAATATACAGGAGAGATTTTAGCTATCAGCGGAGGACGAGGAGAGAAGACGGGAAACAGAACTTTTAACAGAGCTACAGATTCTTTAAGGCAGCCAGGGTCCATTTTTAAAGTGATTACTTCATTTGCTCCAGCTCTGGACGGGAAAAATGCTAGTTTAGCCACGGTTTACTATGATGAACCTTATACAGCAGGAAAAAAGAGCTTCCGCAATTGGTATGGACGGTTTTTTGGATATTCTAATATTCGGGATGCCATTGCTTATTCTATGAATATTGTGGCAGTTCGGTGTATGGTGGAAACTGTGTCGCCTCAGATGGGGGTGTGGTATGCCAAAAATTTAGGGATTTCGACGATTTCAGAAAACGATTATAATCCTTCTACTGCGCTTGGAGGGATTACGGATGGAGTATCTAACCTAGAATTGACAGCAGCATTTGGTGCGATTGGTGCAGGAGGTCTGTACACAAAACCTGTATTTTTTACAAAGGTTTTGGACCATGATGGAAATGTGCTTTTGGAAAATAAGCCAGAAACACATCAGGCATTAAAGCCAGAGACAGCATTTCTTTTGACAGATGCCATGAAGGACGTGATGACAGGAAAAAATAAATTTGCAGTCAATCCAGTAAATCCTACAGGAAGGAGAGCAGCTTTGGCATCTATGTCAGCAGCAGGAAAAAGCGGGACAACTACCAACAATAAAGATTTGTGGTTTGTGGGGTATACACCATATTATACAGCAGGAATCTGGAGTGGCAATGATGACAGCCAACCAATTACAGGAAATACCTCTTATCACAAGGATATCTGGAAAAAGATTATGGACAGAGTTCATGAGGGGCTTGAAAATACTGGATTTTTGGTTCCACCAGGAATAAATAGATATCAGGTATGCCGAAAATCAGGAAAACTGGCAATAGAAGGAGTCTGTGATAGGGACCCCAGAGGCAATGCAATCTACACAGAATATTTTGCACAGGGAACAGAACCAACCAGCTCTTGTGATGTTCATGTGAAAGCTAGTATTTGTATAGAATCAGAAGGCATTGCTACAGAATTTTGTCCAGAGATAGAAGAAAAGGTATTTCTAGTTCTCCCACAAAGTGGAGGAGAAACCGAAGATTCTCAATATTCTCTTCCCGAACTATGCCCATTCCATCCAGATGAAGCATCTGTGGTAGAACCATCAAATGAGGAAGATGAAAAATTCTGGGAAGAGTGGCGTAATTCCTTTAAAAAGTGGGAGCAATTTGATTGGACAAACTGGAACTGGCAGGAGGATAGTAGGAACCAAGGAAATACTCCACAGCAAAATGAAAGCTCTATAGAGCAAAATACTTCCCCTCAAGAAGATAACAGGGATTTTGGGGGAAATCTATTTGAAGAGAACAATGAAAACCAAGAAATCCAATGGGAAAATAATAATACTACTGGTTTAGAAAATAGTAATAATCAGGGAGCTGGACTAAAATTCCAGGAGAACTTTGATTCAAAAAATGATATTGGTGAGGAAGTTAAACAAGAATCAATAGAAAATCTTGATTCAGGAAATAATCCGATTCAGGGAATCAGGCAGAACGATAGAGGAACCGATTCAAGCGATGCCTCCACTCAAGAAATCAGACAAAAAAGTAAAGAAACAACTGCTCCAGAAACCAGTGAGAATATCCAGGAAACAACCATACAGTGAAGGAATTTTGACTGGTATTACAGCAAACAATGGAAATTTTCTCTGTAGTACTAGTTAAATCAAGAAAATAGTACAGGAACCAAAGGGGATTGCTTCTAATTTGAACATCAACTGCATAACCTTATCCTATAAGTTTTTATCTTTATAGGGAAACTGTTTCAGTCAAGGTTTGGGGAAAGGAATCTGTATATGAATCGTAACCGTTCGCCACAGTTGATAAAGTTGATTATAGCCTTAGAATGTGTTCTGCTGTGTGCATTTCTTATATTATTGTCACCTGTTGGAGTATTGTTTTCAAATAGTGTTCCGGTAAATGGACAAAAAGCAGAAAATGCAAAACAAAACACTAGAGAAGATGATACGGATAACACAAAATCCCAAAACGAAGAGGAACCAGAACAAAAGAAGGAATTTATAAAATGGGTAGATTTTCAGGTGACAAAAGAGGCTATGCAGCAGGCATTTCGGTATGATGTGGACAGCTTTCAATCAGAAATTCATTTAAACTGGATTGAATTGTTGGCCTTTTTGGGAGCACGATATGGAGGTGATTTTTCCAGATATCAGGCGGCAGATATGAAAGCGATTGTAGAGAGAGTACAAGCGGGAGAAAAGATGGAAGACATCACTGCAGATATGAAATACTACCATTATTATTTGGAGACTTATACAGCAGTATTAGGTGGAATGGTAGGGGAATTTAAGGTTGAGATTCCAGTTTCACAAGCCCCAGACTTTGCTTTAAACGACAGTCAAAGCAGCAACGAGTCCCAGGAAGAATCAACTGCAAATACTCCATCGGAACAAAATTCTGCATCGCAAGAGGAGAATGAGCAAGTTACTGATGGAAAGGTGTGGGTAAGCAAATATGGACTCAAGGCATTTTCCCCTATTGCCAAAAATTATCCCTATCATGATTATGATGACTTTGGAGTAGCTAGAAGTTATGGATTTAAACGTCAGCATTTAGGCCATGATATGATGGGGCAGGTGGGAACACCAGTGATTGCTGTAGAATCTGGATATGTGGAGGCCATTGGATGGAATCAATATGGAGGATGGAGGCTTGGAATTCGCAGTTTTGACAAAAAACGCTACTATTATTACGCTCATTTGCGGAAAAATTATCCCTACCATAAATCTCTTCAGGAAGGAAGCATCGTCCAGGCAGGAGATGTGATTGGATATCTTGGGAGAACTGGATACAGCAGAACCGAAAATACCAATAATATTGATGAGCCTCATTTACATTTTGGGATTCAACTTATTTTTGATGAATCACAAAAGGACGGAAATAATGAGATTTGGATTGATTGCTATGAGCTTGTGAAATTTTTGGCAATAAATCGGGCAGAAACTGTGAAGAATCAAGAGACAAAAGAATATTATCGAGTATATCAAATGATTGACCCAGTCATACCTGGCCGCCCCATGGAACAGAGGCTGCCAGAGAAAAGTCCAGAGGTAGAGGAAAGCATAGTGCCAGAGGAGAGCCAAAAATCAGAAGAAGATACAAAGGAAGAAACAAAACCAGAAGAAACAATAACACAAGAAAGTGAAACAGCCTAAGAATTAGAAAAGCTACGCTCAGATAA
>DEPC01000037.1 GCA_002358555.1 Hungatella sp. UBA3402
CTTGTTTGTTTTTTTAGCCATTATGTGGTACCTCCTTTAAATGGATATCAAGCGAAATTTCGTCTAAGAACGCCTGATAATCCTTTACCGCCGTGGAATGGGGACTGTATGAAAAGATGCTTTCGCCATGGGCTGGAGCTTCTGCGATGGCAACCCCTGAACGGATTTTTGTCTCAAATACTTTAGAGTGAATCTGTTTGGCAAGCTGCCCAGCCATCTCAAGGACATCACGGGATAGCAATGTGCGTGGGTTAAATCTGTTTAAAAGGATTCCAAGAACATTTAAGTTAGGATTGAAAGAACTTCTTACTGTCTCAATGGTTTCCTTTAATTGAGCAAGTCCTACTAAACTTAAGATATCAGAAGCCATAGGAATAATTAAAAAGTCAGAGACAGAATAAGCATTGACAGTCAACAAATTTAATGCTGGAGGGGTGTCAATGATAATATAATCATAAAAATCAAGCACAGGCTTGATGGCATCTCTAAGAATATATTCCCGATTTGATGTAATGTGTTCTAAATTATTGCTGCTGAGGGTAATATCAGAAATTAGCAAATCACAATAGTCACATCTGATAAGGGCTTTGAGGATAGGAACAGAACCTTTCATAACGTCAAGAACTGTATAAGCGTTAGCCATACGTGCTCCCAGGCAGAATCCCAAGTTACCCTGGGGGTCTAAATCAATCCCTAAAACTCGTTTTCCTTGTTGGGAGATCCCAGATGCAAGTGCTGCAGATGTCGTGGTTTTGCCCACACCGCCCTTCTGATTTGAAACTGTAATAATGATAGACAAAACGGTACCTCCAATATAAAAAATAGTAAAAATGATTTTTCAGATATTATTTTTATTATATAACATGTCGATAAATAAGTATAGATTAAAAATGATTTTTTTCAAGGTATTGTTATACAGCCAGGCCGTGAAAAAGAGGATTTTCTGCCAGATTGAGTCAAACTGGCCAGGCTGTTATTGAGAGGAAAGGAGATAAAAAGATGGCGAGTATATCAAGCACCAACAGTACATCCAGCTTGGGGAATACATCACTCAGAGGCTTCGGCGGTATGGCATCCGGTATTGACCGTGATTCTATTATTGAGCAGATGACCTTGGGAACTACGACTAAGATCAATAACCAGAAGAGGAAGATGACTCAGCTCCAATGGAAGCAGGAGGCATACAGAGGAGTCAGTGATAAGATTATTGACCTGACAGATAAGTATGCAAGTTACTCTTCCAGCAGCAACTTAAAAGATGCCATAGCTTTTTCCAGGAATAAAGTTACTGTTCATGGAAAAGATGAATCTACAAGGTTTGTCACAGCTACTGGAAGTTCACAATTAGTAAATAATGTTTCTATAACAGGCGTGGAACAGTTAGCTACCTCCACAGTACTTCAATCCCAAAAGCATATGAATGTAAATGGTCTGGAAACAACCATAAAAGATTTGGAATCAACAGTAAATGTATCTAATTTAAAAGGTGGTAAGCTTAACTTTGGTACTTGGGACTATACCAATAAAAAGTTTAGCAATACAAAAACATTTACTTTTGCCAGTAGCTACAAAGATGACAATAATATAACCCATACAATTAACTATACCCCTCAGACGGAAGCAGAATATGAGCAGTTAGAGAAAGATCTCAATGCACTTTTAAAAGATTCTGGCATAGAGTTTGGCGATGGAAATAAAATTTCAGATGCAATCCAATTTAAATATGATAAGGGAACAGGTACCTTGGGTATTGAGGTATTAGATGCGTCCAAAGTTGGAGATTTTGTAATAACCAACAGTGCTGATTCAAAACTAATGGGAGCATTAGGATACGAAGAGAAGTCAGATGGTAGTACTAGTGCAGATGACAGTACAGAAAAACATGGAATTACATTTACAGATTTTACAGATAATATTAAAGCATCTGGGAAGACATTTGACGAAACAGCTATATCAAAACCAAGTATGCTTGAGTATCTGACTGGGCAGAAGGTAACTTTCAATTATGATGGAAATAAAAAAGACATTGAGTTGATCACAGCAGATGAAAGAAAAGATCTTGATGCTAAGATAGCCCAATTTAAGGCGGCAAACGGCAGTGATACCCTTACAGATGCACAGAAGGAAGAACTTTTAACAGATATACAGGGAAAACTTCAAAGCCGTTTAGATCGCGCTTTTGGTACACATAAGGTAGATTCTTCTACTGGAGAGATAACACATGGAGTTACAGTTGAAATTAGCAGTAATGGAGCCCTAACCTTCAAAACAAAACCAGATTCTACTGTATCAATGACTGCTAATGATTCTGAATTGCTCAAGAATATAGGATTAGAATATGGTTCTTCTAATAAAATAAATCTTGATGGAAAGTTAACCCAAGGTTCCCTTGCTGCTTCTCTTGAAAAAGATAGCAATGGAAATGTAGATTTTACTCAATATACTACAGATAGCAACCAAGATAGTCCCTTGGATCTTGAGATTAATGGAGTAAAGATAACAGGTCTTACCAGAACCAGCTCTATCAATGATATTCTATCAAAGATTAATTCTAATACAGAAGCTGGAGTAAAGGCTACTTATGTAGATTCAACAGGTAAATTTATGCTAGTATCTTCTGAGACTGGTGCAAATAGAGATATTACTTTAGATAGTAAACTGGCACAAGATCTTTTTGGTGATGGTACTGTTGATACTAATGGTAATGTTGGTCGTAATATAAAATATGGGGAAAATGCCAAAATTCATGTAAGTTATGGTGATGGTATTGATGTAGTGCTGGAGCGTTCTTCTAACACATTTAATTTAGAGGGACTTAATGTTACAGTATCAGGTAAATTTGGTTTTGACGCCAGTGGAAATCTCGATTCCTCTCAGGCAGTTACCTTTACTGCCAAAGCTGATGTGGATGCAGCTGTAGAAAAGGTAAAAGGTTTCTTTGAGGATTTTAATGCT
>DEPC01000023.1 GCA_002358555.1 Hungatella sp. UBA3402
GGCAGCTATGAGCATGATTGCAGGTACAGCAAGAAGCATGGGAATCACTGTTGAAGGATAAGGTGGACATACCCAGACCGTGGGAGGGCAATCCCCGACAATACCACTAGGAGGTTATAAAAATGAAAAGAGGAAAAAAATACGTAGACGCTGCTAAATTAGTAGACCGTGCTACTCTTTATGATGCAGCAGATGCCATTGCATTGGTGAAAAAAATTGCTGTTGCAAAATTTGATGAAACTGTTGAAGTCCATATTAGAACTGGTTGTGATGGACGTCACGCAGACCAGCAGATTCGTGGTGCAGTAGTTCTGCCTCATGGAACTGGAAAAACAGTAAGAATTCTGGTATTTGCAAAGGGAGCCAAAGCAGACGAGGCAGAGGCAGCAGGCGCTGACTTTGTGGGAGCTGAGGAATTGATTCCGAAGATTCAGAACGAAGGTTGGCTAGATTTTGATGTTGTTGTAGCTACGCCAGATATGATGGGCGTTGTTGGCCGTCTGGGCCGTGTACTTGGTCCTAAGGGCTTAATGCCAAACCCAAAAGCTGGTACTGTAACTATGGATGTGACCAAAGCAATCAATGACATCAAAGCAGGTAAGATTGAATATAGACTTGACAAAACAAATATTATCCATGTGCCAGTGGGAAAAGTTTCTTTCTCAGAAGAAAAATTGGCGGACAACTTCCAGACGCTTATGGATGCCATCATTAAAGCAAAACCAAGTACTTTAAAGGGTGCATATTTAAAGAGTGTAACCTTAAGCTCTACCATGGGACCAGGTGTAAAGCTGAACGTGGCAAAGCTTATGAGCTAATCTGTTACAGTTTGGCAGGGCTGAACTATAACTTAATATATTGTATTTGAGTTTATTTTTATGTTGACAATCCAGATATATTTATGATATATTAGGAAAGCACATATGTGCGACTATGCCATCAGCTTATTGGCTGGGGCAGAATATTCAGTATTGAATGCCGAAGACAGCAGGTGCCGCAAGGCATAAGGAGAAAACACCTGCCGAGGACAAGTACAAGATTCACATTAGTGATTTTGTGGGCTTCTCTGTCTATGGCAGAGGAGCCTTTTATACGTAGGGATGTAAGGAAATTAGCAGTTTTGCTGTACGCACCCCGCGCAGCGAGTAAGGGAAAAGTTTCTTCTACTCGATTTTCGGAGCTCAATACTTAAAAAAATAAGGAGGTAAATCATTCATGGCAAAAGTTGAATTAAAGCAGCCTATAGTTGCTGAGATTTCTGAACTTTTAGATGGTGCCCAGACAGCCGTGCTTGTGGATTATCGTGGCTTGACTGTTGAACAGGATACCATTCTGCGTAAGCAGTTAAGAGAAGCCGGTGTCGCCTACAAAGTGTATAAGAACACCATGATCCGGTTTGCTGCAAAAGGAACAGCATTTGAAGCATTGAATGGAGATTTGGAAGGACCTACTGCTCTGGCAGTATCCAAGACTGATGCCACAGCTCCAGCAAGAATCATTGCAAACTTTGCCAAGACAGCTCCAAATCTGGAGATTAAGGCAGGTGTTGTAGAAGATACTTACTACGATGCAAAAGGAATGCAAATAATTGCAACGATTCCATCCAGAGAAGAACTTCTTGGAAAATTGCTTGGAAGTATTCAGGCTCCAATTACCAATCTTGCTCGAGTTCTCAACCAGATTGCAGAGACAAAGGCGGAGGCGTAATCTAGTCCATTGTTGGTCTTTTGTTTAAATCATAGGATTTAAAGTTTCCGTTTATTTAAAATGTTATTCAATGTGTCATAAAACTCCTTGCTTTAGCTATGGGGAGTGTCAAAAACTCCTAGCTTCAGCCTAGCAAATAAATCCAGTACTGATGGAAGCAGGAATCTTTCCTGTTTTAGCCGTAGGGAGTATCAATTGAGTTAGATTAAGAAATAAGAACAATAAATATTATACGGAGGTATCTATCATGGCAAAGTTGACAACAGCAGAGTTTATCGAACATATCAAAGAATTATCTGTTTTAGAGTTAAATGAATTAGTAAAAGCATGCGAGGACGAATTTGGTGTATCCGCAGCAGCAGGCATGGTTGTTGCAACAGCAGCAGCAGGCCCAACAGAGGAAGAAAAGACAGAATTCGATGTAGAACTGACCGATGTTGGTCCTAACAAGGTTAAAGTTATCAAGGTTGTTCGTGAAGCTACAGGCTTAGGCTTAAAGGAAGCAAAGGAAGTAGTAGACAGTGCTCCAAAGGCAGTAAAGACTGGTGTTTCCAAGGAAGAAGCAGAAGAATTAAAGACCAAGTTAGAGGCAGAGGGCGCAAAAGTTACCTTAAAGTAATTATGACTCTTCTTTACTCCCAAAATCTGGCAACAGGTTCTGGGAGCCTTTTTTATTTGTTATATAGCCAATTATATGTTTAACAAAATAAAAAAGGCTATTGCAAAATGATAGATTTCTACAATATATCGCAAAAATATCATTGATATTGCTGCCATATATTGTAGAATGACTATATTTTGCAACAGCCCCTTTTTGGATATCCATATAATTAAGTTACCGTATAATCGAGTTACCATATAATCGAGTTGCATTGAGACAAAATCCTTTATCTCAGAATTTCATGATGCAGAATTACTTCGCTACACAGACATTTACTGCCTGCATTCCACGGTTGCCCTCTGCCATGTCGAAGGTCACTTTCTGACCATCTTCCAGAGTTTTATAGCCGTCAGCCACGATACCGGAAAAATGAACAAACACTTCTTCTCCAGTTTCGTCGTTTGTGATGAAGCCATAACCCTTAGTTGCGTTGAACCACTTAACTGTACCTTTATTCATGATGGTACCTCCTATATAAAATATTGCATCTTTGTAACCAAAAATCACATATTTTTGTAAATCATCTGATGACAAATGACTTACAAAAATATGTGAATCAAAAGATCATTGAAAATACATACTAACTATAGCATTGAAAATGTAATCTGTCAAGCATTGAAGAACAAAAAAATTTTTTCGTAAAAAAAAATTTTGTAAGCGCTTTCAAAAAGTGCTTGAAAAGTTATTTGAAATATTGTATAGTATTTTTTAAGGGTTATGTAAGTGCTTACAAATTATAATTTATGGAGGTTAGTAGACAATGAATCAGGGAAAGGAAACCGTAATTCAGTTTGGAGAGGGAGGCTTTTTAAGAGGCTTTGTAGATTATTTTTTCCAGAAGCTGAGAGACCAGGGGTTATTTGAAGGTTCTGTTGTAGTGGTACAGCCTATTGAGCGAGGAATATGTGAGATGTTAGAGAAACAAGGCTGTGAATATAACCTATTTTTGCGTGGCATTGATAATGGAGAGGTAGTGGACGAGCATACTCATATCAATATTATCTCCAGATGCATCAATCCCTATACAGACAGCCAAGGATATATGGCTCTGGCAGAAAATCCAGATTTCCGTTTTATAGTATCTAATACCACAGAAGCTGGGATTGAATTTGTTCCAGAGAATAAATTCGAGGATGCTCCAGCCAAAAGTTTTCCAGGTAAGTTGACTCAACTTCTGTATAAAAGATATAAGCTGGGATTAAAAGGTTTTATCATCTTATCCTGTGAATTGATTGACCATAATGGGGAGGAGCTGGAGAAATGCTGCTTACAGTATGCTGATTTATGGAATTTGGGAGAAGATTTTAAAATTTGGCTAAAGAATGAAAATGATTTCTGTTCCACTTTGGTAGACCGTATTGTGACTGGTTTCCCAAGAGATGAACATGAAGCATTATGCAAGCGAATCGGAGAAGTAGATAATATGATGGATACGGCTGAAATTTTCCATTTATGGGTAATTCAGGGACACCATGAAGATGAACTTCCTCTGCAGAAAGCTGGTTTTAATGTAATTTGGACAGATAATGTTGACCCCTACAAAAAGAGAAAAGTAAGGATTTTAAATGGTGCTCATACTTCTATGGTATTGGGAGCGCATTTATATGGCCTTGAGACAGTAGGAGAATGCTTAAAAGATGAGAAGGTATCTGCTCTCCTTAAGAAGTGTATTTTTGAAGAAATTATTCCTACTATTGGTGATAATGAAGATAACCGTAAGTTTGGTGCAGCAGTGTTGGAACGCTTTTCTAATCCATTTATTAAGCATCTGCTCCTATCCATTGCATTAAACTCTGTTTCCAAATTTAAGGCAAGAGTTCTTCCTACTATCTTAGAGTACAAAGAAACATTTGGCAACTATCCCCAGGGACTGACATTCTCTCTTGCTGCTTTGATTGCCTTCTATCGCACAGACAAAGCCAATGATGGCGAGGATATTATGAAATTTATGAAGGAGGCTTCTGTAGCTGATATTCTGGCAAAGGCTGAGTATTGGGGAGAAGATTTATCAGATATGTTACCAGAAGTAACTAAGTGGTATGATATGATCCAGAATGAAGGTATGGGCAAAGTATACGATGCAGTTTTGAATAAATAATCAGACAGTGGAGATTCAAAGCTATTTTTGAATATAGCGGAAGTATGCGTAGCAGCATAATACTTCCGCTATATTTATATCCAGTACTAAACCTGTCAGTTTCCAGCATATAATAAGTTGATTATAGGTCTGTAAAATGGAGTGCTGATGTGACAACAGGGGAGAAGAGAAAAGGAAAAATTTCTCTAGCAATATGGGGGATTGTAGGAGTATTTTTAGCAGCAGATTTTTGGCCATTCATTTCTCAGTCAGAAACGCAAAAGGCTGTGGAAACAGTCTGGCTTGCAGATAGTGAAGAACAAGACAAGGTTGTGCCACAGAACTCTTTGGAGGAAAAAACAATTGCCCTGACCTTTGATGATGAGGTTATAATAGGGCTAAATAGTGGCGAAATATTCATTACCTTTAGATAATAAACTATTTACAAAACAGGAGGAGTTGGAATGAGAATCGGGATATTGGGAGCAGGGATGATGGCAAATCTGCTGATGCAGACCATTGAAAAGCTGAATTTCTCTTATGTGGCAGTATTGGGAAGAAAGGAGTCTGAAGAAAAGGTCAAAACATTATGTGAGGAAAATAAACTGGATACCTATTTTTTGGATTACGATGAGATGTTGAACAGTGATATAGATACTATCTATGTAGCATTGCCCAATCATCTTCACTCGGAATTTGCAAAAAAGGCTCTTCTTCATGGGAAACATGTAATCATTGAAAAACCAATCACAGCAAATGTTGCACAGTTAAAGGAATTGATAGAAATTGCAGAAAAACAGGAGAACATGCTCTTTGAGGCAATGAATATTCATTATCTTCCAGCATATTGCTCTTTAAAAGAGGAGCTGACCCAAGTGGGACAGTTGAAAATTGTAAGTCTCAATTACAGCCAATATTCTTCTCGCTATGATGCATTTAAAAATGGACAAGTTCTGGCGACTTTTGACCCTACGAAAGCAGGCGGGGCTTTGATGGATTTGAATGTCTACAATATTCATACCCTGGTAGGCCTTTTTGGAAAACCTAAAAAAGTGTATTATGAAGCTAATATTGAGAGAGGGATTGATACCAGTGGAATCTTGACTTTAGATTATGGAGATTTTAAGGCCTCTGCTATCGCGGCAAAAGATTGCAATGCTCCTGGGCGTTGTACGATTCAGGGAACAAAGGGATGCTTTGTAATACCAAAGCCTGTAAGTCAGATGGAAGGATATGAACTGCTGCTTAATGATAGCGAGGTTGTGGAGTATAAACCCTCAAACATGGAAAATCGATTGTATTATGAATTTATGGAATTTCAGAGAGTAATTAAGGAAAAAGACTGGGAAAAGGAAAAAGAAATGTTGGAGGTCAGTTTGATTGTAGCTGAAATTCTGGAAGAAGCGAGAAGACAAAATGGAATTTTTATACCTTGTACATAAAATAACTCGTTGTGCTAAAGCATGTTGTGTTAGTTAAGGAACAACACTCAGGAAGTAGTTTCCCCCTAGTCTACATTTATAGGAGTCTTAGCAATTCTTAGTTCACAATCATCGGAATCAGGAACAAAAATCCTTTATCTGAGTGTAGCAAGTTTGGATTTTTGTGACTGTTTTTAGGGATGATTGAGGCTTAGAGTTTCTAACTCCAAAATCGCAGACCAGGGGGGAATGAGATTTTAATGTTACTTTTAGTAAAACTCTTTACAAATAGAGTTAGTCATAAATGCTTTCCATATCCCAGTCTATCACTGCCCCTGTAGCTGCATCAATTTCAAATTCATATTCTAAGTCACTGTAGAAAAATTCGCCTTCATAGACCAGACGGCCATCTTCATAATCTGTCTTGACTTCTCCCCAGATAACACCAGAGGAAGCATTCAGTCCTGCATGGTTTAAAGCTGCTGCTTTGGCGCTGTCTATACCTGAAACTGCTTTGGATTGGCTGGAATTTGTAGTTGTGTTAGTAGTGGCAGGCTGGTAATTTTTTGCGTTATAATCCCAGCTGATAATGGCCCCTGTACTTCCATTGATTTCATAGTTATATTCTATCTTATCTCCTGTATAGAACTCCATATCATATTCTGTATATCTATTTTTATATTCAGATTCTGTTTTTGTAAAGACTACTTCATCAGCTTTCTTGCCAGCATGATTTAGAGCGATTTCCTGGGCTTTTTCTAAGGAAATGGAGTTGTTGCCTGATGATTGAGCTGAAGTTGCTGCATCATATTCTATACTTAGAATAAAACCATCTGACTGATTGATTTCATATTCATATTTTTGATAATCCTTTGTCATAAATTTTACATCATATACCAGTTTTCCATCCTCATAATCTGACACAGATGAAATAAATGTCACAGTTTCTGTTGTTTGTCCTGCATTTTCTAAAGCAACAGTTTTCGCACTTTCTTCATTGACCTGAGCTGCAAATACATTCATAGATATAGCTGCTGCCAACATCCCTGTTACAAGTCCAGTTCTTGCTATTGAAAATTTTCTTTTCATAGTTCCCTCCATAATCCATTCATGTTTACGGTGTTGAGATTATCTTACAAGATAAATATTAAAAAAACATTAATAGGTTTTTATAATTTTAAAAATTTTTATCTTCCCTAAAAAATATGATATAATAATAGATAGAAAATGGGAAGTAGATAATATCAATGGTAATTTTGCTCATGTAACAGCATTATAGGAGGAAAGCTATGCGATTGTTAATTGCCGAAGACCAACAGGATTTGAATCGTCTGATTGCCAAAATCTTAGAAAAGGAAGGTTATGGGGTAGATG
This sequence comes from Hungatella sp. UBA3402, assembly GCA_002358555.1. Lineage (GTDB taxonomy): Bacteria > Bacillota > Clostridia > Lachnospirales > Lachnospiraceae > UBA3402. Next base: position 7,241 of record DEPC01000023.1, read on the forward strand.
CCTGCTTTGATGGACAGGAGGCTTTGTATTATTTAGAAAATACAGAATATGATGCAGTTATACTGGATATGATGATGCCCAAAAAAAACGGTTTAGAAGTTCTTACGGCCATCCGCAATCAAGGCAACCATGTACCTGTCATGTTTCTGACTGCACGTGACAGCATTTCTGACCGAGTAGAGGGGTTGGACTGTGGAGCTGATGATTATCTGATAAAACCATTTGATTTTGACGAGCTTCTGGCTCGTATTCGTTCCATTATCCGCAAGCATACTCCTTATGCCTCCAGAATGATTACTGTAGGAGATTTGACATTGGACACAAAAAGCCACTCCGTATCTAGAGCAGGCCTCCCTATTTCATTGTCCTCTAAAGAATATGCTATTCTGGAATATATGTGTATGAACCCAGGTACTGTGCTGTCCAGAGAAATGATTGAAAACCATATCTGGAATTATGACTACACCGGCGGCTCCAATGTAGTAGATGTCTACATCAGCTATTTAAGAAAAAAGATTGATGGCAATCATGAGAAAAAACTGATTCGTACTATCTGGGGGGCTGGTTGGATGATAAAGGAGGACACATGACACGATGGATTTCCATCAAATTGAAGTTGACACTTTGGATTATCTGCTTTATGACCTTAACAGCTGCTGCTTGTATGGGCCTTATGCTGGGCATTCGGAGGCAGGTGGAGAGCAGCGAAGCATTTAAGATTTTAAATCTCACAGTTCGTACTAATATTCCAGAAGTATCTTTAACTGATGGAAGATTGAACCTTTCTGAAGATTTTAATTTTTATATTAATGATGTCTATCTGTTGATTTACAATAAAAATGGGGCCCTTCTCTCTGGGCAAGCACCACCTTCTTTTCCAATGGACACTCTGCTGGAAAATGGTATTGCCAAGTCTGTTTTTGGCCAATCAGACCAATTTCATGTTTTGGACTTCTGGATTCCCTCTGGATGGGAGGACGGCGTCTGGCTGAGGGGAGTGACCCAGAGCCATGATAGTAGAAGGGAATTTGGAAATATTTTTAGTATGTTTACAGTTATCTTTCCCTTTTTCCTCTTATTTGCTGCAGTAGGGGGATACTTAATTGCTAAAAAGGCTTTAGCTCCCATCTCTTATATCACTGAAGCTGCTGATACTATCAGCGGTGGACAGGACCTTACTCGACGGATTGGTCTGCCGAAAGGCAGTGATGAGGTCAGCCATCTGGCTAATGCCTTTGACCATATGTTTGAAGCCTTAGAACAATCTTTTGAGGCAGAGAAGCAGTTTACCTCTGATGCATCCCACGAATTACGGACTCCAGTGTCTGTGATTCTCGCTCAATGCGATTATGCAAAAAAGCATGGAGACAGTTTGGAGGATTATGAAGAAGCAATAGATGTCATTCATCGCCAAGCTAGGAGAATGTCCCAGCTTATTGAACGCCTTTTGGATATGACCAGACTGGACTTAGGAACTCGCACATTACAAATGCAACTTGTAGATTTAAGTGATATGGCTGCTATTATCTGTCAGGAGATGGATAATGGTAATCGGGGAATCTCTTTAACTACACAGATTCAGAAAGGTGTATTTATCCAGGCAGATTCGTTTCTTATTTCCAGAGTTATTATGAATCTTATAGAAAATGCACGGAAATATGGAAAGGAAAATGGCCATATAATTCTCTCTTTGTCGCTTTCTTATGAATTGGTCGAGACTAAGGAGCGTTCTGCTTCATCCTCTGACTTTATGGCAGTGCTTCAGGTAAAGGATGATGGAATTGGAATTTCGCCAGAGCATTTAGATAAAATCTGGCAGAGATTCTATCAAGTTAATCAGGCTCGTCAGTCGGATTCTGGATTAGGATTAGGGCTTTCTATGGTGTATCAGATTATCCGACTTCATAATGGTCAGATTACCGCAACAAGTACTCTAGGAAAAGGAAGCTGCTTTACAGTAAAGCTTCCAGCAGTTTCGGCAGAAGAGGCTCCAAAAGGAGAAACTAAAGTACGACAGGTTCAATGGCTGATATCTTTGATTAGCTTTTTTCTTTTGCTTCTGTCTGGCTGTACAAAAAACACTTCTATTATGGATTATATTGGTATTCAAGCAGCAAAAGAAGCAGCATTAAAGGATGCGGATATTTCTTCAGAACAGGCTGTATTTACCATGGCTGAACTGGATAATAAGAATAATATATTCTACTATCAGATAATGTTTACAGAAAATGGAACGGAATACCGATATGATATTGATGCATTGACAGGAGTTATCATTGAAAAGAACCATTTTTTTCAAGTATCAGAGGATACAGAGATATCTATAGCAGAAACAGTTCCCCCTATTCCTTCTGAAAAGGATACAGAGTCTTTTCTCACAGAGCCAGAACAAACCATTGATGCAGAAACAGCTCTGTCTATTGCTTTATTCTATGCAGGGCTTACAAAAGATGATATTGTATTTAGCAATGTGAAAATAGAGATGGAACATAGCCGAAAAATTTATGATGTAGAATTTTTTTTGGCTAATGGAACAGAGTACGATTATGAACTTAATGTGGAGGATGGCACTGTCATCAGTTTTGATTATGATGCAGAATCTTCTTTTCAGCATCTTCCACCTGCTAGTGGAGGGATTATCTCAGAAAGCCAAGCAATGCAAACTATTTTAAGCAGAGTTCCTGGGGCAAAAGAATCGGATGTATTGCTGTATTTAGATGAGGATGATGGACGGTTAGAATATAAGGGAGAGCTTATTTTTGACAATATGAAATATGAATTTAAAATCGATGCCTACAGCGGCGGGTTGATTGAATGGGAGGCAGAATTACTCCAGCCATACAGATAAAACATTCTATGAAACAAAAAATAAGATAAATAGGACATATAGCAAGTACAACAGATGATATTATTTTAGACATTCAGACAAGCAGGGACGACATATCTTTAAAGGGAAACATTATCTATGGGGACAATCCAGGGCAAAAACTTTAAACAGATGAGGAATATCGAAATCTATTGTGAAAGATTTTGCTGAGGATTCTTTACAAAATGGAGGTTTACCATGGAAAATTTAACAGAAAGCAAAGGATATCTTGCTGCCCTTTATGTCCGCCTGTCCAAAGAGGATAGCAGAAAGGAAGAAAGCAACAGCATCGTAAATCAAAAAGACTTTATCAGAAATTTCTTGGCGGATAAACCAGATATTCTTATCTGTACTGAATATGTAGACGATGGCTACAGCGGAGTTAATTTTGATAGACCTGCATTTCAGAGGATGATGCAGGATATTGCAGAGCATAAAATCAACTGTATTGTTGTCAAGGATTTATCGCGGTTTGGCCGTAATTACATAGAAGTCGGAAGATATATAGAACAGATATTTCCTTTGCTGGGAATACGGTTCATTGCAATCAATGACAACTATGACAGTGCTGATAAGACAGCTACCTCCAATCATATGATTCTTCCATTCAAAAATCTAATCAATGATGCATATTGCAGAGATATATCCATAAAAATCAGAAGTCATCTGGAAATCAAACGGAAACAGGGCGAATTTGTTGGAGCATTTCCAGTATATGGCTATAGAAAAGGAGCAGAAAAGAATAAACTGCTCCTTGATACTTATGCGGCTGAAATTGTGAAAGAAATTTTTCGCATGAAGATAAATGGAATGAGCCAGCAGATGATTGCAGATGAACTCAATCATTTACATATCCTTTCTCCGGCAGAATACAAAAAAGAACAAGGAAGCCATTATAAAGCAGTATTTCAGATATACAGCAAAGCAAAATGGACTGCAATAGCAGTATCTAGAATCCTATCAAATGAAGTTTACACTGGAACATTAGTACAGGGAAAAGAGAGTACTCCTAACCACAAGATTAAAGTGCGGATAAAAAAACAACAGGAACAATGGATTCGGGTTGAAAATACCCACGAAGCAGTGATAAGCAGAGCAGATTTTGAAATTGTTTCGGAGATTATGAAGAGAGATACCCGAATATTGAAAGGAAAAAATGGGGTGTCTCCCTATTCAGGATATCTATTCTGTGCAGATTGTGGCTCCAGCATGGTGAGAAAGAAGATTAAAAATGGTTCTACACAATATGTCTATTATATTTGTTCAGGTAATAAAAAAGATAAAAGAATATGTAGCAGCCATAGAATCAATGAACTTGCATTACATGATACAATAACAAAAACCATACAACTTCAATGGAAAATCTGGACTACATTCCAGGAGACAATGGAATCATTTCGGGAAATAACAGATTATAGCAGTCAGGAAAAAGTGCTGGAAATGCAGTCACAAAAAATGAAAAAAGAATTAGAAAAATATGGATATCTGATACTAGAATCTTATATAGATTATAAAAATGGAATTCTTACACAGGAAGAATATGTTCTGTTTAAAAAAGAACTAGAAGCAAGACAACAAGAGGCAAAAAAAACAGTTTTTGAGATAGAAAAAAAGAAGGCCAAGCTTTTAAAAGATAGAATTAACAAAAAACATCAGATGGAAGTAAACCATTCTATGCTGGTAAGATTTATCAATGGGATTTATATTTATGACAATCATAGGATTCAGATTATATTTCGATTTCAAGATAGAAAATGATAATTCAGATACAAATAGTTCTCTAAGAAAAAGTTGTTGCATCTAAAAGATTTCGTAATTCTTAGTTGATAGCAATTCATATCATTGATTCTGAAACCACATGACAGATGAGAATGTAAATTATCATAAGAACTTAAAAGCGGATAGGGAGTAACATCATATAGTGATAGGAGAGAGAATAGATGGCAAGGAAAGCAAGAAGCTACCTAGAAATAAGAAACAAAAATCCCGAGACAAGGAGTATCTTTTCTGCTGCTTTATATATCAGATTATCAAAAGAAAATGGCGGGCGACAAACCCAGGATACAGTAGAAAATCAACAAATATTATTAGAAGAATTTACAAAGACACAGCCAGATATAGAAATTTATAAAATATATATTGATAATGGTTTTAGTGGCATAAACTTTGAACGTCCGGCTTTTCAGAAGATGATGGAAGATATTAGAAAAGAAAATGTCAACTGTATTATAGTAAAAGATTTGTCGCGGTTTGGACGCAATTATTTGGAGACTGGCAATTATCTAGAAAATCTGTTTCCTACTTTGAAAATACGGTTTATTTCTATTACAGACCATTTTGATACATATTCTCTCAACTATTCTGATAATGACCTGCTTATCCCTTTAAAAAATATAATAAATGAGATTTATGCAAGAGATATCTCCCAAAAGATACATTCTGCTCTTGATATAAAAAAACGAGAAGGAACATATGGCGGTGGAGTGGCACCATATGGATATCACAAATCAAAGGAAAAAGGAATCTATGAGATTGATGAGGAAGTGGCAGAAGTAGTTCGCTATATTTATAAACTGAGGCTGCAAGGATGTAGTTATTGCAAGATTGCAAAAATTTTAAACGAAAAGGGAATCAAATCTCCCAGTGCCTATCGTTTTGAAAAGGGAATTGTAAGAAATAAACAGATGCAGAAGGTAGGCTGGAAACGAGATAGCATAGAAGATATCCTACATAATCAGGTATATTTAGGAAATATGGTGAGAGGAAAGACCTCCTGCGCTTTGTACAAAGGAGAAAAGAGACATTCTGTACCAGAATCAAAGTGGATAATTGTACCAAAAAGGCATGAGCCTATTATTTCTAAGGAGCTTTTTGATGCAGTGCAGAAGGTCAACTCTAAAACTATCTGCGAAACTCATAGTTCATAATTTATGCGGATTTCAGAGTTTTGCAGTTACCTACCTAGTCCTAAATATTGAAGGGAGTATGGGGCTGTTATGAAGAATTATCGGATTGCTATTTATATTCGCTTGTCAATGGAAGATTTAGATGTAAGGAGTTTAGCAGAAAAAGAAGAAAGTTGCAGTATCGGCAACCAAAGAAAGTTGATAAAGGAATTTTTAGAACAGTCCAAGGAATTTTGTGAAGCAGATATACAGGAATTTGTAGATGCTGGATATTCTGGTATAAACTTTCAAAGGCCAGCTTTACAGAAACTGCTTTGTCTATGCAGAAGGGGGGAATTTGATTGTATTGTTGTCAAAGATTTATCACGGTTTGGGAGGAATTATCTGGAGGTTGGAAATTATCTGGAACAGGTATTTCCTCTATTGGGGGTACGTTTTATTGCAATCAATGATGGCTTTGACAGCAAAGATTTTTATGGACAGACAGAAGGAATGGATATTGCATTTAAAAATTTTATCTATGAGATGTACAGCAAGGATTTGTCTGGAAAGATAAAAACAGGGATTCAGACATGCATGGAGAGAGGGGATTATTATACAGGTTGTATGATTTATGGCTATAAAAAATCGTTAGATAAAAAAAGTATGGTAATAGACGAAGAGGCAGCAACAATAATCCGACGGATTTTTGAGGATATGGCAGCAGGAAAGGATGCAAAAACCCTGGCAAGAGAATTGAATGAAGAGGGAGTACTCACCAAACTGGCTTATAAGCAAACCAAAGGAGAACAGCTTAATCGAAATAATAAAGTAGACACCTGGAATCGCAACAAAATATATTCTATTGTGCATGATGAGGTCTATACCGGAGATATGATATATGGGAAATCTCTCCGAATGGAAGTTGGAAAGAAGAAAAAAATAAGGCAACCAAAAGAAAATTGGATTGTCATACAGAATCATCATGAAGCTATTGTCAGTAGAGAGCTTTATCAAAAGGCAAACAATAATATCAGAAAAGGCAAGATTAGAGATTATGACCGTTCTGAGGTTCGATGGGGAATTGTTTTTTGTGGATGCTGTAAAAATCGATTACAGCTTTATAAAACAAAAAATCCCTATTATTTATGCAAAAGAAAAGGCTTGGTAAAGCAATCAGAATGTAATAAATTATATATAGATAATAAACAGCTTCAAGAGACAGTATGGAATATTTGGAAAAGATACAGCCAGTTGTTTGAGATGATATCAGTATCTCAATTTTTTATGGAGAATCAGAAAACACTTAAAAAACACAAGACTGTACTGTTGAAAAAGCTAGAACAATTTCCGACAGAAAAAGTCAAATTATATGAAGAGTTTTGCAGCAGCAATATGACACAAGATTCCTTCTTAAAGAAAAAGGAGATTTTGAATCAGAATGAACTAAGTTTGATTCAGAAAGTAGAAATACTCTCCAAACAGATTCATTTACAGGAAGAAAAACAATTCTATTGTGAAAAGATGTTTGATATCAATCCGTCTGATATGTCAAAACCAATGCCAGAAGAACTGATGAGGAAGATAATAGGCAAGATTATTGTATATGAAGAGAACCGAATAGAAATTATATGGAATTACCAAAATCTATTATTTGTACCATACAATTAGCCCTTATCAAACATCAGCAGATGATGGTCCGCATCCAATCTATACTCCAAAACTTTTAGATGGGTTGAGGGAAAGAGAGGTTCAAGTCACATTTTTCCTTATTGGACAAAATATTGATGGCAATGAAGATATTATCCGGCAGATGAAAGAAGATGGACATTTGATTGGCAATCACAGTCAGAATCATATGCAGCTTACAAAAGAGCAGTCAAAAGAAGCATGTGACCAGATTAACCGAACCAATGAAAAGATTAAAAGTATTACAGGGGAGCAACCAGAATATGTTCGTCCTCCTTATGGCTCTTGGAGTGAAGAACTTGAATGTATTGTGCCTATGAGAGTAGTTTTGTGGAATGTAGACCCTTTAGATTGGAAAACTCAGAATACAAATAAGATTGTTCGACATATTGTAAGTCATGCAGAGGATGGAAGTATTGTCCTGCTTCATGATGTTTATGAGACATCTGTGGAAGCAGCTTTAGAAGTGATTGATGCTCTCACGAAAGAAGGATATCATTTTGTGACTGTAGATGAATTGCTGATTGAATAATATATCGATTCAGAAGTATGAAAAGAGAGGAATTTTGGGAATTCCTAAAAAATAGCTTTTCTTTTCCTCCAATATGGTCTATAATAAAATCGAATGATGCAGGCAGCCAGATGAGCTGCAGCTCTAAAGTTCAAGAACATTTCGTTTATTCCTAGTTCAAAGGAACAACCCCTGAACGAGAACCAAACAGAATAATATATCTTGAGTAGTGAAAAAAGGAGAGAACATATGCGTGAAAAATTACAGACGTTACCAGTGGCAGAGTTAAGAGAGTTGGCTAAGTCCCAGGGAGTGAAAGGAATCAGCGGGATGAAGAAAAGCGACTTAATTGACTTGCTCTGCGAAAAAGATAAAGCAATAGAAGAACAAAAAAAGACAGTAGCATTTCAGCGCCAAGAACCTATAAAAGAAAGCACACATGAAACTGAGAACAGCAAAGATACTGGGAAAGAGAATCCAAAAGCTGCTGTCAGAACTCAAAATTCAGGGCAGAATGCAGTTACAGCAGGACAAGGGCAAAAAGTCTATAATCCCGCACCAATTGCAGATGGCCCCCAGGACATGCCAGAGCTGGACAGCGGAATTGAGGCCAATGGAATTTTGGAGGTTATGCCTGATGGTTTCGGATTTATTCGTTGTGAGAATTTTCTGCCAGGTGAAAATGATGTCTATGTAGCTCCATCTCAGATTCGCCGTTTTAATATGAAAACAGGAGATATCATCAGAGGTAATCGAAGAATCAAAGCAGCCACAGAGAAATTTGCTGCATTATTATATGTTACATCAATTAACGGCTATGCACCATCAGTGATTGAACGCCGACCGAATTTTGAAGATTTAACTCCCATTTTTCCTAATGTACGTCTTCATATGGAGACAAAAGGAAAAGTCAACAGTACAGCTATGAGGGTGTTAGATTTGCTAGCTCCTATTGGAAAAGGACAGAGAGGCATGATTGTATCTCCTCCAAAGGCAGGAAAAACCACCCTATTAAAACAGGTGGCTCAGGCAATCACCACCAATAATCCTGATATCCATCTTATCATTCTCCTTATTGACGAGAGACCAGAGGAAGTAACTGATATCAGAGAGTCTGTGACTGGAGATAATGTGGAAGTCATCTATTCTACATTCGATGAATTGGCAGACCGTCACAAACGGGTGTCTGAGATGGTGATTGAACGTGCAAAACGCTTGGTAGAACATGGACGTGATGTTGTAATTCTTTTAGACAGCATCACCCGATTAGCTAGAGCCTACAATTTGGTAGTTCCACCAAGTGGACGTACCCTTTCTGGTGGTCTTGACCCAGCAGCCCTCCACATGCCCAAGCGATTCTTTGGAGCAGCCAGGAATATGAGAGAAGGAGGAAGTCTAACGATTCTTGCCACAGCCCTTGTGGATACAGGAAGCCGAATGGATGATGTAATTTATGAGGAATTTAAAGGAACTGGCAATATGGAACTGGTTCTGGACCGAAAGCTATCTGAGAAACGAATCTTTCCAGCTATTGATATTTTAAAATCTGGTACAAGAAATGACCACTTGCTGCTAAATGCAGAGGAGAAAGAAGGAGTAGATATTGTCCGCAAGGCAACAAACAGCTTAAAACCAGAAGATTCTGTAGAAAGGATTCTGGACTTATTTTCTAAAACAAAAACAAATCGAGAATTCATAGACAATGCAAAAAGAATAAGGGTTTTCTAATTTTTTCGATACTTATGGAGATTTTGGGGAAATTATACTTGCATTAAAATTTATTCTATGATATACTAAACAAGCTGTTTCGTGAAATAACTGCCTGATTTTTAAGATAGGAGGGCAGTTGCTATAAATAGAATAAAAGGATTTGAGAGGTGAAAATCATGAAAGAAGGTATCCATCCAGCATACTACCAGGCAAAAGTTACCTGTAACTGCGGGAATGAGTTTGTGACTGGCTCCACCAAGAAGGAAATCCATGTAGAGGTTTGCTCCAAGTGCCATTCATTCTATACAGGCCAGCAGAAGGCTGCTGCTGCCCGTGGACGTATTGATAAGTTCAATCGTAAATACGGTGTAAATGCTGGTAAGTAATCAGTGTATGACTAAAAAGAGGTTGAGACCTAAGTGGAGACACTTAATGCTCAACCTATTTTTTCGTTGCAAAATATTAAAAAGAAGGAAACGTATTTCCATTTGGTACAACGAAAGAGAGGAAAAAAATAAATATGAAATATTCCGGAATCGGCGGCCAAGCTGTTATTGAAGGAATTATGATGAAAAATAAACAGGAATATGCGATTGCTGTCCGCAAACCAGACGGACAAATTGAAGTAAAAAAGGACCAATACATTAGCATGACAGATAAGGTAAAATTTTTTTCTTTACCTTTTGTAAGAGGGGTATTCAATTTTATAGATTCTATGGTTCTAGGTATGAAGACTTTAACCTTTTCAGCGAGCTTTTTTGAAGATTATGAAGAGGAAGAAGGAGAACCTACAAAATTTGAGAAGTGGCTGGACGATAAATTCGGGGAGAAGCTGGAAAAGGCCATGATGCCAGCAGTAATGGCGTTTTCAGTGGTAGCTGCTGTTGTTATATTTATGTTGCTTCCTCTGTGGCTCAGCAGTCTTTTGCGTCCTATGGTTGCTTCTGATACTTTGATGGCATTTTTAGAAGGAGTAATTCGCCTGGCTATTTTTATCTGTTATATCAAGGTGGTTTCCAATATGGAAGATATTCGCCGTACCTTTATGTACCATGGCGCAGAACATAAATGTATCAACTGTATTGAACATGGTATGGAATTGAATGTAGAGAATGTCAGAGCAAGTTCTAAGCAGCATAAGCGGTGTGGCACCAGCTTTTTGATTATAGTGATGATGATTAGCATTTTATTTTTCATGATAGTTCGTGTGGAAGGATTTTTTCCCAAAATGCTGAGCAGGATTATTTTGATTCCTGTTATTGCAGGGGTTTCTTATGAATTTTTGCGGATTGCAGGCAGAAGTGATTCAGCTATTGTTAATTTGTTGAGCAAGCCTGGAATGTGGATGCAGAATATGACCACCAGTGAGCCAGATGACAGCATGATTCAAGTTGCCATCGCTGCAGTAGAGGCTGTATTTGACTGGAAAGAATATTTAAGGGAGAATTTTCCTGGGCAGGTTTCTGGGTGATTTAGAGCAACTGAAAGGATTGTCACAAAATGACATTGGAGGAGCTATTAAAGGAAGGAATAAGGCAGTTAATGGAAGCACAGGCTCCAGAAGCTAAATTGGATGCCCAGATGCTTTTACAGGAAGCATTTGGGCTTGATATGGTACATTTTCTTATGAATCGTAGGAAGCCTTTGGAAGAGAGTCAGACTGTCCAGGAAGCAATGGAAGTTTACAAGGAAATGATTCAAAAGCGATGTAAGAGAATTCCTCTCCAGTATATTTTGGGCACTCAGGAATTTATGGGCCTAACCTTTGAGGTAAATGGTCATGTATTGATTCCTCGACAGGATACAGAAACCTTGGTGGAGACAGTTTTAGAGGAACAGAAAGACAAGAATAAAAAAGTACTTGACTTATGCACTGGCTCTGGTTGTATTGCTGTCAGCTTGGCAGCTTTGGGGGGTTATAAAGAGGTAACTGCTACAGATTTATCGCAGGAGGCTTTGAAGGTTGCAAAAAGAAATGCCAACCGTCTTTTGGAAGAAAACTATCTCTGTTTAAGACAAGGAGATTTATTCCATGCCTTACTGCCAGGAGAAACCTATGATATATTGACGTGTAACCCACCTTACATTCCTACAGAAATTATCAAAGAATTACAGCCAGAAGTGAAGAATTATGAGCCTTTTATGGCATTGGATGGCCATGGCGATGGTTTGGAATTCTATCGCCAGATTGCAGACCAGGCAAGAGATTGGCTGAATCCATCAGGCTGGATTTATCTTGAGATTGGATATGACCAGGCAAATGCAGTTAGCAGTCTTTTGGAGAAGGCTGGATTTGACAATATTAAAGTAATTAAGGATGCTCCAGGGCTGGACAGAGTGGTCTGTGGAGAATCTATTATCAGAAAAAGATAAGGAGGCTGCCATGTTTGACCGGTTAGATGATATACTCATCCACTATGAAGAATTGATGTTAGAATTGAACAGTCCTGCTGTGGCTGAGGATCAGAATCGTTTTCGTAAGCTTATGAAAGAGCAAGCTGACCTTGCACCCATTGTAGAAGCTTACAAACAGTATAAAAAGTCAAAACAGGATATTGAAGACAGTATTGCTCTTTTGGAAGAAGAAAATGATGAGGAAATGAGAGAGTTAGCCAAAGAGGAGCTTTCTGATGCCAGAAAACGGGTAGAGGAGCTAGAACAGCAGTTAAAGATTCTTCTTCTGCCCAAAGACCCCAATGATGATAAGAATATTATTTTGGAGATTCGTGCCGGAGCTGGAGGAGATGAAGCTGCCTTATTTGCAGCAGAACTCTATCGGATGTATGTAAATTATGCAGAGAGCCACCACTGGAAAGTGGAAATCATCAATGTCAATGAAAATGGAATCGGTGGTTTCAAGGAAGTCATTGCCATGGTTACTGGAAAGGGTGCGTATTCCAAATTAAAATATGAAAGTGGTGTTCATCGGGTACAGCGTGTACCAGAAACAGAAAGTGGCGGCAGAATACACACCTCCACAGCTACAGTGGCAGTGATGCCAGAAGCAGAAGAAGTAGATGTACAGATTGATATGAAGGATTGCCGTATTGATGTAATGCGTGCTTCTGGAAATGGAGGTCAATGTGTCAACACCACAGACTCTGCAGTGCGTTTGACTCATATCCCTACAGGGATTGTGATTTATAGCCAGACAGAAAAATCCCAACTTCAAAATAAAGAAAAGGCATTTCGGCTGCTTCGCTCTAAATTGTATGATATAGAGTTGGAGAAGAGGCAAAATTCTGAGGCGCAAGAGAGAAGGAGCCAGATTGGGACAGGAGATCGCTCTGAGAAGATTCGTACCTATAATTTCCCACAAGGACGCGTTACAGAACATAGGATTAAATTGACTTTGTATAAAATTGAAGCGGTGATGAATGGAGATATTCAGGAAATTATTGACAGTTTGATTGCAGCAGACCAGGCAGCAAGGTTGGCGAAGATGAGTGAAGAATAAAATAATGGTTTAACTCGTATTTCTTCTCTGTAGTACTAGAGAGTATCTAAAAACTGTAATATATCTGTCACAAGACAGTTTTTAGACACTCTCTAGTGCAATAAGTCTTATTAAATATAAATAGTCTTTCTATGCAAAAACATGGCAATCTCTATTCATTTTTTGCAGCATTTTCTCCTGCAATCCGTCCAAATACCGTAATATCTGCAATGGCATCAGAGCCAAGACGGTTTGTTCCATGGATATCTCCGGTAACTTCGCCTGCTGCATACAGTCCAGGAATTACTTCATTGTTGGTATCCAGTACTTGAGCGTTGGTGTTAATCTTTAGGCCACCCATAGTGTGATGGATAGCTGGAGTAGTTTTCATGATGTAGTAAGGACCATCAGTAAAGGCGGTTAATTCTCCACGCTTATTGAATTCCAAATCCTTTCCATCTGCACAGTATTGATTATAGCGGTCAATCGTATCCTGCAATTCTGCTGCATCAATGCCAAAATGAGCAGCAGCTTCTTCTACAGTATCAGCTTTTACAAGGATTCCTCTTTCAATCAGATTATCATATTCTTTCTTGTGGCTGGCATTAACACCAGAAGCCTGCATACTGGCTTCGTCCCAGAACATATAGGATACGCCGCCTGTCTGCTGAGTGACAGCCAGAGAGATAACATCACGTCGTTCCAGTTCTTCTACAAAACGCTTTCCTTCCAAATTTACTAAAATAGCACGGCCTTCCAGACGTACATCGCCTACATAGAGAAGAGTTCCTGTTTCTGGGTCACAGGTGGGATAAGTCTGGATATATTGCATATCCACTGTCTGAGCACCAAGCGCTTCAGCCATAGTTATGCCATCCCCTGTGCTGCCAACAGAGTTGGTAGAAAGGATTTTCTCGTCCATCTGTGGGTTGTTTGCAATACGCATTTCCAAATTGGATCCAAATCCTCCGGTAGCCAAGACAACACTTTTAGAGGCATTGTAAGTAATTTCTTTTCCATCAGATTCAGCCTTTACACCAGTAACCTTTCCATTTTCTTGAATCAGTTCTACTGCAGGGGTGTTTGTATGGATTTCTACACCCAAGGATTCAGCTTTAGCCTGAAGCTTTTCAATGAGTTCCACACCACTGGCATTTAAAGGGACCAGAGAACGTTTTACAGAATGTCCACCAAAGAACAGCATATAGTCTTCAAACTGTACTTTTACGTCATCTCTAAGCCAAATAGCTGCATCCATTGCATTGTCTGCCAGAACACGCACCAGTTCGGGGTCATTTTCATTGTCTCCTCCGGTTAAGATATCCTGATAGAATTGTTCAGCACTGTCTTCAATTCCTTCGCCTTCCTGAAGCCAGTTGCCAGGGGCAGCCATTTCACCTCCAGAAATTAAAGTATTTCCACCAGTATTGTTCATTTTTTCAAGGACAATAACCTTTGCTCCATTCTCGGCTGCTGTAATAGCTGCAGTAAGTCCAGCACCGCCTGCACCTACTACGATTACATCTGCATCATAACGGTCAGCTTTTTCATCGGAAGCAGGTGCCTCCTTGGCAATCAGCAGCTCAGAGGAGGCGCCAGTCTTTTCAAAAGCATTGGCCACAGCCTGAAGAAATCCGGTTGAGGAGAGGGTGGCACCAGAAACCATATCTACATCAATCTGATTTGTGTCAATCATTGTCTGGCGCAGACTGTCCATAGCATCTGCATATCCTGGAGTTTCTTGATGTTCTACAACTACGATGTCAGCAATTTCGGAGTTTTTGATTGTAAGCTCTACTTTGATAGTACCACCTTTTCCTGTACCTTCACCTTCATAGGTTCCATCGGCAATCCCTGTTTGTGGAGCTTTGGTTTCTGCTGCGGTTGTGGTTTCAGCAACCGTAGTGGTAGGAGCAACGGTTGTTGTAGCAGGAGCAGATGTCTCATTGCCTGCAGAGCCAGAGCATGCAGTAAGAGAAGCAACCAAAACTGAGCTTAAGAGAATAGCTGTTAATTTTTTCATAGATTCCCTCCTTAGATTGTTATTTATGTAACAGAAATATTATAGTATAATAGACCAAAAATGTATTTGGAGTATTTTTCCTAAATTTGTACTTTTACGAACTCAAGGAGGATTTATGAGATTACAAACCAGGATGATACTGATGTTTTCTATGTTATTTACCATAGGATTTTTGATGCTGATATCTTCTGCCAGTAAGACAGTAGAACGTGCTAATGGAAAAATGGTGGATACTTTTTCAGCACAGTCCTTTGAATTCAAAGCTCAAGAGGTAGGGCAGTGGCTGGGACAAAGAATTGCAGAACTGAGAATCATTGCCCAAAATCAGGCTTTATGGGATGAAAGAATTGATGGGGCTGTCTGCTATATTGCTAAATTAAATAAGAATGTGGGAACTCAGTATGGCAATGAATGGGGAACCTTTGCTGTTGGATATCGAGATGGTATCGGCTGGGTGAGTGAGGAAATGTATATTGATGTGTCAGATAGAGAGTATTTTCAACAGGCAATGAAAGGAGAGACAGAATATGTATTATCAGTTCCTGTAATTTCTAAAACCGACCAAGCAGAGATTTCTTTAATCTGTTATCCTTTAAAAAATCAGAAGAATGAAGTATATGGATTTTTGAATGCTGCTATTTCTCTAGAAAAATTAGAAGAATTGGTGGCAGAACTAGATTTCTATGAAGGAAATTCCTGGATTATGGACCCAAGTGGGAATATTTATACTAGGTCAGAGGTAGATAAAGAAGTGGTAGAAGCAGTTCTTCCAGAACTAAACAAGGGAGATCCAGGGCAGTTGAAGGTGGAAGAAGGAAAAACTATGGTATTCTATACAGCCATTCCTTATACAGAGCAATGGTATTTATGTACAGCCATAAAAACTTCTTTTCTCATGGAGGATACCAGACAACTTACAATAAAACTTACAATGGTATTTTTAATTGTGATGATATTATTATTTTTATGTAGTATCTTGGTATCCCGCAGTGTCACAGAGCCAGTCCACAGATTGACGAAAGCTATGAAAGAGGTAGAAGATGGAAAATGGAATGTAAATTTAGATATCAAAGGCAAAGATGAGATTGCCTGCCTGTCTCGTTCCTTTGACCAGATGGTGAAAAAAATTCACAGTCTAGTGTTAAAAACTGCTCAAGGGGAACGAGAAAAACGAACAGCAGAGTTGAGAATCCTTCAAGCCCAAATAAATCCACATTTTTTGTATAATACTCTCGATACATTACAGTTTAAAGCCTATGATACCAATGATAAAGAAATGGTAGCTATGATTCGGTCATTATCCACATTTTTCCGAATTTCTCTGAGTAAGGGGAAAGAATTGATTCCTCTGGAAAAAGAATTGGAACATGTAAAAAGCTATTTAACGATTCAAAAAATTCGTTTTCAAGATGTGCTGAGCTATGAATTTGATATACAGGCAGAAGGTTCTTTTTTGGTGCTAAAGTTGATTTTACAGCCATTGGCAGAAAATGCAATTCAGCATGGAATTAGACCTAAATTGGAACCAGGCTGGATTCATATTAGGGTGTGGCAGCAGGGAGATAATCTTATAATGGAAGTGGAAGATAATGGGGTAGGAATTACCGAAGAAAGGTTAAGAAGGCTCAAACAGGAACTGAAAGAAGGAACAGCCAGAGAAAGCTATGGTCTGGTCAATGTAAATAACAGAATTCGTCTTCTTTATGGACAAGACTCAGGAGTAGCGATTGAGTCAGAAGAAGGAAAAGGTACTTGTGTAAGAGTTGTTCTGTTCCGATTGCAGGAACAGAGAGGGGAAAATAGTTATGGTGAATTTGATAATCTGTGATGATGAGTTAATTTTAAGAAATGGTTTAAAGTCCTGGGTGGAAACATCGGGACTGCCTCTCAAAGTGACAGCAACTGCAGAAAATGGAAATCGGGCTATGGAGCTGATTATACAAGAACAACCCTTTATTGCTCTGATGGATATCAATATGCCAGGCATGTCAGGATTGGATATTATTGAGGAGGCAAAGAAGCAGCATATCAAAACCAGGTTTATTATTATAACTGGACATGATGAATTTCAATATGCAAAAAGAGCTTGCCATTTGAATGTAGTAGACTATCTTTTAAAACCCGTTGACCAAGAGGAACTGATGGAACTTTTGGCAAAATTACTCAAAGATATCCGCAGAGAATATCTTCCTAGACAGATTTTAGCAGAAAAAGAACAGACAACGGAACAAAGAATTCTTTGCTATATTCAAGAACATTTTACAGAGCAAAGCTTTTCTCTAGGAAAATTGGCAGATGAATTCCATTTATCTCAATCTTATCTTACAAGGCTTATCAAACAGGAGACAGGAAGCTCTTTTTCGGAATTGCTGACCAATTTAAGAATTGATATGGCAATCTCTTTTTTAATGGAAAAGCCAGATATGAAGTTGGTAGAGATTGCAGATAAAACTGGATTTGCCAGCCAGCATTATTTTTCCAGAGTATTTAAAGAAAAGACAGGATTTCCTCCAGCAGATTATCGACAGTATAGGAGGCAAATGGAATAAGTAATTGTGAAAGTCAAAGTTGTCGAAAAAATTTTAACAATCATTTTTATAAATGGAAAAGATAGTTGTGCCATAGAAATGAGATTGGAAGGTACTACCACAATCTTTAGCCATGTTTTGAACTTCGTAAATTTTTGAATAGATGGAAAGTAGAGAGGAGAAACAAGGACAGACCTAGATGCATAGAATAATACTGATAATTTTTATAGTAACTTTGACAGTAAGGGGATTTTATTTTTATAGTATATTTACAGACAAAAGGATGACAGAGAAATACGAAAATCACATCCAAGAGGAAACGGAAGAAAAAATTGCCATTGTAAAGGATATTATCTGGGGAAACGATAAAATAGATAAGATTGAAAGACCAGAATCAGAAGAGATACAAAAAGCACGTCCTCATATATCCCCTGAAGATTTTAAAGAGCTGACTAAAATCAATCCAGATATTGTGGCATGGATTTGGATACCAGGGACTAATATTGACTATCCAGTTGTACAAAGCCATGACAATGAGATTTACCTCTACAAAGATTTTGAAGGAAATTCTTCCCCAACTGGAAGTATTTTTCTGGATTTTGAGAGCCAGAGTGATTTGAGGGGACAAAACAATATTCTTTATGGTCATCATATGAAAAATGGTTCTATGTTTAAGGATATTGTGAAATTTAAAGAGGAAAGCTATTTTAAAGAACATCAGTATTTTGAAATTGATACACCACAAGAAGCAATTTATTTAAAAGCCATAGCCTGTTATTACATACAAAATGACCCTTCCTTGCGCCAAACCAGATTTCATGATGATGAGTCTTTTCAACAATTTGTTCAAGAGATAATAAAACCCTGTGAATATGCAAAACTTCCCGCTAGTCCAGTCAAGAGGCTGTATACCTTGGTTACTTGCAGCTATGAAGTGGAAGATGGACGGACAGTGCTCTTTGCTGTGGAAGTATAGAAGGAAATTTAAAGTGAAAATTGCAAACCAGAAAAAAATATGCTATACTATGGTGGATTTTGAAGAAAATAAGTATTTTTTTAAAATATAGAATCGGAAGGATAGAAAAATGGGAAAATATTTTGGAACAGATGGTTTTCGAGGAGAAGCCAATGTAGATTTGACAGTGGAACATGCCTATAAGGTTGGGAGATTTTTAGGATGGTATTACGGTCAGAAAGAGTCTGATATTCGATGTAGAGTAGTGATTGGAAAGGATACTCGCAGGAGCAGCTATATGTTTGAATATTCCCTAGTAGCAGGGCTGACAGCATCAGGAGCAGATGTATCTCTACTCCATGTGACAACGACTCCTAGTGTATCCTATGTAGTTCGCACAGAAGGCTTTGACTGTGGAATTATGATTTCAGCTAGTCATAACCCTTATTACGATAATGGAATTAAAGTAATCAATGAACGGGGAGAAAAGCTGGAGGAATCTGTTATTGAGAAGATAGAGCAGTATTTAGATGGAGAGATGGGAGAGATTCCTTTGGCAAGAAAGGACCGAATTGGCCGCACTACCGATTTTTCGGCTGGAAGAAACCGCTACATCGGCTATCTTATTGCCATAGCAACTCGCTCTTTTAAAAATATGCGGGTAGGGCTGGATTGTGCCAACGGAAGTGCTTCTGCTATAGCTAAGAATGTATTTGATGCTCTGGGAGCTGATACTCATGTAATCAATAACAATCCAAATGGTTTAAATATCAATACGGATTGTGGTTCCACTCACATCCATGTACTCCAGGAATATGTGAGAGCTAATCATTTGGATGTAGGATTTGCCTATGATGGAGATGCGGACCGCTGTATTGCTGTAGACGGGGACGGCCAGGTGGTAGATGGCGATAAGATTATGTATATCTGCGGAAAATATATGAAAGAACAGGGAACCTTGGTAAATAATACCATCGTAACCACTATTATGTCGAATTTTGGTCTTTATAAAGCTCTGGATAGGGAAGGAATCTGTTATGAAAAGACTGCTGTAGGCGACAAATATGTTTATGAAAATATGTCTACATATGGTCATTGCCTAGGGGGAGAACAGTCTGGTCATATTATTTTCAGCAAGAATGCTACCACAGGAGATGGCATATTAACTTCTCTAAAGGTTATGGAAGTAATTATGGAGAAAAAGCAGACCTTGGCAAAACTGGCCGGCGAGGTAGATATTTATCCCCAGGTACTAAAAAATGTAAAAGTGAAAGACAAACAGGCAGCACAGGAAGACCCAATTGTGAAAGAAGAAGTGGCTAAAGTGACAGAAAGTTTAGGACAGAGTGGACGTATCCTGCTGCGTCAGTCAGGCACAGAACCCGTAGTTCGTGTCATGGTGGAGGCAGAAAGTCAGGGAGTCTGCGAGAAATATGTAGACCAAGTGATTGAAGTCATGAAGGCTCAGGGACATTTGCTGTAGAGATAAGGAGAAAAGCCAGTATGTTGGAACAAAAGGTTTTAGACTATATTGAGGAACATGCCGAGGAGGCCAGGGAACTTTTGATTACCCTGGCACAGATTCCTTCGCCTTCAAACCATGAAGAAAAAAGAGCAGAATTTTGCAAAAAATGGTTGGAAGCTCAGGGAGCAGAGGGAGTTTTCATTGATGAGGCTTTGAATGTAATTTATCCTATTGCTGTCACGAAAGATAATCCAGTAGTGGTATTTATGGCTCATACAGATGTGGTATTTCCAGATATGGAGGCTCTCCCTTTAACGACTGAAAATGGAAGAATTTATTGTCCTGGCGTGGGAGATGATACAGCAAATCTGGTGAGCCTTCTGATGGTTGCAAAATATTTGGCTGAAACAGGACTTGCACAGAAGTTAAAAGTTGCGGCGGCAACAGGAGACCAGCCTCATGGTCTAGTTTTGGTATGTAATTCCGGTGAAGAAGGGCTAGGCAATTTAAAAGGCTCTCGCAAGATATGTGAGTCTTATGGTAGCCGGATAAAAGAGTTTTATAGCTTTGATGGAGGATTGACCAGCTTATCCACCCATGCAGTTGGGTCAAAGCGTTTTAAAATCAAAATTCATACCATTGGAGGTCATTCTTATAGTGCCTTTGGCAATCCCAATGCTATTGCCCAGATGGCAGAGCTAATCCATGAACTGTATCATGTTCAGGTTCCACTTGAGGGAAAGACAACCTACAATGTAGGAATGATTTCTGGCGGAACCTCTGTCAATACCATTGCCCAATATGGAGAACTGCTGTACGAATTCCGGTCTGACAGCCGAGAAGGATTAAGCTTTATGGAACAGCAGTTTGAGACTATTGTAGATGCCATGAAAGTCAGAGGTATTGATATGGAGATAGAGGTAGTAGGTCTGCGTCCCTGTGAGGGAGATGTGGACAAGATAGTAAGAGAAAATATGATTAAATTGGCATCCGATACAGTTTGGGAGTATACTGGCCAAAAACCAACTCAAGGGCCAGGTTCCACAGATTGTAATATTCCTCTTTCTCTTGGAATTCCAGCTTTATGTCTTGGCACTTATCGGGGAAGCGGAGCTCATACTAGAGAAGAATATGTAGAAATAGATTCCTTGCTTTCTGGATATAAAGTGGGATTTCAGATGATATTAAATTATTGTAATGTTTTGTAATATGGCAGATACCAGTTATATTTTTGATTTTATATAGGCAGTATTGTAAATGGACAGGCATATTTAATTGTTATAATTGTCACCTTGGAATTTATGCAAAGTGTTGCCATAGGAAATGACTTGTGTTATAATGTAACAACATTGCGACAATGAGGTTAAAAGTATCTTGAGAGTAATGTCCAAGAACTTTGTACATCTTTGAAGCACAAATGATTTTAGAGCAAAGGGATGATGAAGATGGGGTTAGACCTATAAAAGTCAAGATGTTTATCATATGGAAGTATAGCGTGATTTATCGACTCCAAAGCTGAATTTCATGTTAGTCTGCATTTACAGAGACAATAAAAATCCTTATTTTGGAAGAAGGAAATATTTAAAAAGCGACATATGAAAAGCGAAATGACAAGGAGGAAAGAATCATGTTGAATTATCAGAGATATAAAAGAGTACCCGTGGTGGATTTTCCTGAAAGGACTTGGCCATATAAGCAGATAGAAAAGGCTCCTGTTTGGTGCAGTGTGGACTTGCGTGATGGCAATCAAGCATTAGTAGAGCCTATGGTGGTGGAGGAGAAGATTGAATTTTTTAATCTGCTGCTCAAGTTAGGTTTTAAAGAGATTGAGATAGGCTTTCCTGCGGCATCTCAGATAGAATATGATTTTCTGCGCCAACTGGTAGAGCGCCATATGATTCCAGATGATGTGCGTGTCCAGGTATTAGTACAGTGTCGGGAACATTTAATTAAAAGAACTTTTGAAGCTATTCAAGGAATCAAGAATGTAGTAATGCATATTTATAATTCTACCTCCACATTACAGAGAGATGTAGTATTTCATAAGAGTAAGGAGGAAATTATCCAGATTGCTGTTGATGGAACTAATATGGTTAAAAAATATGCCAAAAAATTTGATGGAAATCTGGTGTTGGAATATTCTCCAGAAAGTTTTACAGGTACAGAATTAGAGTATGCGTTAGAGATTTGTACTGCAGTACAAGAGACCTGGGGAGCAACTCCTGAAAATCCGATTATCATCAATCTGCCATCTACTGTGGAGATGACTACTCCCAATGTTTATGCAGACCAGATTGAATGGATGAATACCCATTTCAAGAATCGAGACAGTATCATTTTGAGTGTCCATCCCCATAATGACAGGGGAACTGGAGTGGCATCGACAGAGCTTGCTCTTTTAGCTGGAGCCGAAAGGGTTGAAGGAACCTTATTTGGCAATGGCGAGCGCACAGGCAATGTAGATATTTTGACTCTTGCATACAATATGTTCTCCCAAGGGATTAACCCAGAATTGGAGATTGAAAATGTGCGCAGCATTGCAGAAGTCTATGAACGCTGTACAAAGATGGATATTCCAGAGCGTCATCCCTATGCAGGCAAGTTGGTGTTTACTGCATTTTCTGGTTCTCACCAGGATGCCATCAATAAGGGAATGACTGCACTTCATGAAAGAAACAGTGAGTATTGGGAAGTACCATACCTTCCAATAGACCCAGCCGATATTGGCAGACAGTATGAGCCAGTTGTTCGTATCAACAGTCAGTCCGGCAAAGGCGGTGTGGCATTTGTAATGGATACATTCTTTGGCTTTAAATTGCCTAAAGGAATGCATAAAGAATTTGCTGATGTGATTCAAGCAATCTCTGAGAAACAGGGAGAGGTCGCTCCAGAACAGATTATGGAAGAATTCCGACATAATTATACAGAACGGAAAGAGCCTATCCATTTCCGCAGATGTCAGATTACAGATACAGAAAATGAAGATGGTGATTTTGCGACCTTGGTAAAGGTTACTTATACAAACAATGGGCTTGAAAAAACCTTTGAAGGTGTAGGAAATGGTCCTATTGATGCAATCCAGAAAGGACTTGAGGAGGAACTTGGCATAGAAATCAGAGTACTGGATTATAATGAACATGCTTTGACCTCTGGCTCAGGTGCTCAGGCAGCATCTTATATTCATTTAATGGATGTAAAGACTGGGAAAGTAACCTATGGAGTAGGAATCAGTTCCAATATTACAAGAGCATCTTTTAGAGGTATCTTTAGTGCAGTA
>DEPC01000089.1 GCA_002358555.1 Hungatella sp. UBA3402
CAGCGACTATAATGCCCTCTATTCCAAAAAGCAAACTTTACAGAAAACATATAAATCTGCCGAGAAAGAAACCGCTGATCTTAACCGGAAACTGGATAACCCCAACCAATATCTTGACCGCAGTTTAGAACAACAATCTGCTGACAAAAAGATTGACAAAAATACCCAATCCCTCTAAATTCGACATTAAAAAAGAGGGTGTGCCGCAACGAAGTTTTCACTTCACTACGATACACCCTCTTTTTTATGGTGCTTCCAAAAATCCAACTGTTTCGTCATTTTTGCCCTGTGTATGTTCCTATATCGTTCTTTCATGTATTGTACTCCATATATATACTGTACTCTGCTGCAATTCACGCCCGCCGATGTGTACTGTAAACTACTATGGAGGTGAATCACAATGAATAATGGAAAACAAAATCTAGCTGCCGCTGTGCGTGATGCCCGGACAGAGCTCGGACTTTCCCAGGAAAGGCTTGCCGAAATCCTGAATATCGACTCACGCACTATACTCAATATTGAAGCCGGGCGTGGCAACCCGAAATTTGAAAAGCTGTATCCTTTAGTTACATACCTTAAAATACCAGCCAGCAAAATCTTTGAGCCGGATTACAAGGACGAAGCCCCAAACCTTCAGAAGCTCCTAGCCCTGCAAAAAGACTGTACGGAGCAGGAAGCGGCTGATCTACTCCCCATGGTTCGTTATCTGCTTGAACTACTGCGGAAATAGAAAGCTTTCCATTTTTGAAAAAAGAATCTTCCTAATCTGACAAACATTTTTCTTTCTGTCTAAAAAGCGTAAAGGCATCTATTGGTATCTTCCAATAGATGCCTCTTTTCCTTCCGTCTTCTATGGCCCATTAACAATATACTGCCCTCAAATCCGGATTATTTATTCCTGATATGATTATTCCCTTCTACCGCCTGCAAGCTACTCTACACGGCATTCTAACATCTTCTAAATATGCTGTTTCATCTCCTCCGCTACATTGACAATCCTTTTCCTCTCTGTTGCCGAACGAGAACCGGAGATATATACTTACATTTGAAAAGACTCTCCCCGCTAATTGAGCGCTTGGTAGTTGCTGTCCATATAATTCTTTTTTCCGAAAGGAACATAATTTTCATCCAGTAGAATCATATTCCCATTTCCGAGATCCGGAAATTTCTGTGCGATTTCTTTCAGAACCTCCCACTCGTCTTTGGAATTTTCCCGGTTATCTCCCTCCACCTGTCTTAATGCCTCTCCAATCGCCTGCTGATCCACCGTACCCCAGTAAAGAGGGTGGGGCTGAAAGGACGAATGGTACTCGCCCCCTTCGTAGCAGAAAAAACAGGAACAGGGAATTTTTTCAAACAGCTCTTTCCTTGCCCCGTCAAGTGCCTTTACTTCCAGACAATAACAACCGTTTACTGCTGCCGTTCCTTCCTGCGCAACCATGTTTGCAATAGCCATGATTGTCAGCGGCTCTGTTTTCACGATCATTCCGGAAACCAAAAGCCCCTCTTCGTACAGCTCCCTTAAATATTCGTCAGAAAATTTCCCCACCGCCCGCCATAAAAAAACAATGCAATAAGAATACATATGAGGGCAGGAATCCAGCCTTTTAACAGTGAAATCCCTGCCATACACACAAAACATACGCAGGTTATGGCTGAATTTCTTCTCTTTTTAACCACAGCCCTTATGATTTCATCTTTCTGCCGTATTCGGTTTACATCTGCGTGAATACCCGATTTTGTACTCGCTTCAAATTGTGAATAATCTACCACTTTTATTTCCTCGTCCTTCTTTTGATTCTGACAGTTTTCTATTTCTTTATGATTATCTCTTTCAATTCCTATGACAATCCTTCCGTCACCCAGAATCTGATCCGCTACCCTGTTCATTTCTTTTTTCGCATTGACGGATAATCGAATCATTTAATTGCTGACTGGGTTCCTGTTGTACTCTAAGCGCTTTTCGGAGTAACAGTTCCATCTCAATTTTGGCGCTATCGCCTTTTTTATTGTTCTTCACAGATTCTCTCCTCTCTTTATTTCATTGGAAATTCCTTCTGCAATTCTCTGTGCCAAACTTTCCTGATAATCGTCATCCAACAGCTTTTGACTCTCAGAATAATTTGAGAGAAATCCCATTTCTACCAAAACAGCGGGCATTTGCGTGTTTCGCAAAACATAATAGCCCTCTGTTTTTGCATACCTCGTTTCAATATCCTCACTTAGCGAAACTGCGTTGATGATACTTTCTGCATACCCTTTGCTTTCTGTCGCATTTGAATTGTTGTAATAACATTCCAAACCTGCTATCTGGGCATCTTTCTCATAGTAATTGCAATGAAGACTGATAAAAAAATCTGCATTGGAGTCATTTGCAACAGGAGCAACATCGTTGCCTGCGTTTCTATCTGTGTATAAATCCGTGTATTTATTTACCTTTTCATCTTCCTTTGTAAATCTCTCGTATATGTAAAGACATCCGCAAACCATAAGTATCATCATTATAATTGGTATCAATATGACGATTGTCCTCAGCAGATACGCAATCATAAGCCGCTTAATCTTTCTCTTCCTGAGTTTTTTCCTCTTTCCGTATTGTTTCCTGTTCATTGCCGCATTTGTTACTCAATCTGGAATAAATCAATGGCTTTTTGGTAAAGCGATTTCCTCACCACTTTCTTTTGATAATACATAAATATTGCCTGTATCACAGGTAACAGACATTGCAGGTATATGACTGATCAATTCTTTGTTATTCCCATCCTTGCTGCAGGAATACAAACATCCGCCGTCAGTCCTGGAAACATAGTAGATTAACTGCTCATCCATACAGAAATCATATGCAACTATATTTTCATAAGTGTAAGTTTCATTACTGGAAACGTCATATCTTGTCAAAACCCCCTGTTCATTTTTGTAAAAGATGCTTTTCCCATCAAATGAAATATTTCCGTTTGCAGGAATGTCGAGATTTACAGTTTTTCTGGTAAATCGGTCTACTTTTGTTATGCCATCATT
>DEPC01000042.1 GCA_002358555.1 Hungatella sp. UBA3402
GATTCTGTAAAAGACATTTTCGGAAAGACACCTGGAAATCTTTCTGATATATTTCTTGCTCTTAAAACAAGAGGAGTGAATGTAGCGGTCAAGATGAAAGGCTGTGTAGGGAAAGAACCAAGTGCAGGATTCTATTATATTTCGGGAGTTGACAGTATCTCAGAATACGAGGAAATCAATAAGGAAGATATGAAACATTTGATAATAGCTGTACGAGAACTTGCAGACTATGATTTAGTGATAGTAGATTTAGGGTCTGGATTTACGGATAAAACAAAGGCAATTTTGAATGAGGTAGAGACGATTTTAGTTCCTGCTGTTTTAGATGAAGGGAGTTTGTCAAAATTGGGACGTTTTGTAAGTGAATCTAAACTCCATGATATCTATGAGCCATTATTAAAGAAGATGAAACTTATTTATAACAAAGTAGAAGCACATAGTGGCGAGATAACAGCTTTACCAGACAGTATCTCCAGCCGAATTCCATGCTGTGCAAGTATTGCTAAGTCTTCTGTTTTGGCAAAAAAGAGAAATATTTTGCAAGCAGGCGATATGATATTTGAAGTAATGAAACCAATCTTTCAAACAGTAATGGAGGAAAGAGCCAAATAAGGAGAACTGTTATGATTGAAGATATGCCGAAATATATAAAATCAGTTCGAGAGATGGTAGCAAAGCGCCTGAATTTGACGCGAAATGTGAAAGATGATGAGATTCATCAAGCTATTGCAGATATTGTCACAGAGGAATCCCAACAGCATTATATGTCTTTGGCAGAAAAAAGAGAGGTGATGGAAGGGGTTTTTAACTCCATGAGGGGATTAGATGTGCTTCAGCCTCTAGTGGACGACCCATCTATCACAGAGATTATGATTAATGGTCCTCATCATGTATTTGTTGAACAGTCTGGACGTCTTTATCGAAAAAATGTTAGTTTTGAAACAAATGAAAAGTTAGAAAATGTAATTTTAAATATTGTATCAAAGGTAAACCGCACTGTCAATGAGGCAAATCCCATTGTTGATGCACGACTTTTGAACGGCTCCCGAGTAAATGTGGTGCTTCCTCCGATTGCCTTAGATGGTCCAACTGTGACAATCCGTAAATTTCCAGAGGACCCTATGACAGTTCAAAAACTGATTGCTTATGGTTCTATTACGCCGGAAGTGGCAGAACTTTTGGAACGTATGGTAAAGGCAAAATATAATATTTTTATCAGCGGAGGAACAGGGTCTGGAAAGACCACATTCCTAAATGCGCTTTCTAATTTTATTCCAAAGGACGAGCGTGTTATCACGATTGAAGATTCCGCAGAACTTCAAATTAAAGGTGTTGATAATTTGGTAAGAATGGAGACAAGAAATGCCAATATGGAAGGAAAAGGAGAAGTTACCATTCGCGATTTGATTCGTTCTTCACTTCGTATGAGACCAGAGAGAATTATACTAATAGCTGGACGACATGCCCTAGAAACCTTTTAAAATCAGTATTTTTACCGTGTGGACAGTAATACGGTTATAAGTAGTTTAATTTCAACAGCGTTAGCTGTACAACGTTGTTGTTTTTGCTGTTTTAGATATATTACCATATTTTCTCCGATTAGGTAAGAGCATAATAAGGCGAACATTTCTGCCCACCTTATTATTGCTTTATAGTGTTGTAGGAAGATTTAAAGAATATGCTTCTTCTAATTGCATTTCTAATTCCTTTATCTTGAATAATGCTTCTTCATACTTTTGTTTGTAATTTTCGTTACACTCGTATTCTTTTTTTACTCGTGCTATTTCTCTATCCTTTTCTTTGATTGTAGCTTTAAGCAAAGTAATATGCGTCTCTACGGAATCTTTATTCCTTTTGCCAGAACGTGATGTTGTAGAGGTATATTTATAAACTAATTCTAATAAATCTTCATGATTATGTAGAAATTGTCTACTAACACCTGCTTCTTTACAAAGCTCTGTTATAGAAAACTTATGTCCAGAACGGCGAAGCCTATCAAGTGCTTTTCGCAACGCTGCTTCTTTTTGTGCAGTTAAGTCTTCATTTCTTTTCTTTAAACCACTAATATTTTTACTCATTTCGTTTTTCCTCCAGTCTTTTGATAATATCTTTCAATGTCTTTTTTGTTTCTAAACAGTTCTCAAGCATTTTTGTATATCCGCAATTCCTGGCAATAGCGATAGTTGCTTCTATCTCCTGAAGCTGTAACTCATAACTATTTATAAACTGTATGCTTGGGATAAACATAGGGCAGTTAAGGCAAGCATTTGCTTTTTTACAGATTCCTGTTTCTATTTGCTTACAACAAAATCCGTTGCAAAGTGGAATTGCTGTTTCTGGAATCTCTTCTTTTTCTGATTCCATTTTGAAAATGTTTCGTATAATTACTTCATCTTTTGCAATTCTTGGAGCAAGTTGCTCTTTTGCTGATTTTGGATCAATCGTTGCATAGTGACTAAGTGATGCCAAACAAGATTGTCCAAGAAGTTTTGCAACTAACTCAGGCTCTTTTCCAGAACTCAGTAACTTTGTTGCCAGTGTTGCTCTAAACATGTGGGTTGTAACATTTAAAAGTTTTCCGTCACGTCCTCTAATGTCATTTTCAATTACTGCTTTTTTAAGAGCTTTATTGATAGTACTGAGAGTAATTGGCTTATTCTTATCTGATACAAACACATATTTCACATCATCAAAACGCTCTTTGTTTTTCTTAATCTCATTCAAAATTATTTTTGCAGGCTTTTCATCAAGTATCTTTATATAGTCCTTTTCAGTTTTATACTGATGAAGATTTAGATAGTAAGAACCATCTTCATCTTTTGCAATAGAATCTACAGAAAGAAGCAAAAGCTCTGAAATTCTCATGCCTGTGTAGATTAAAACATAAACAATTTTTGCATACAGATCAGGCATTTTAGAAATTATAGTAAT
>DEPC01000141.1 GCA_002358555.1 Hungatella sp. UBA3402
CAGATTGTGGCTCTGGAGGTCCAGGGTTCGAGTCCCTGTATCCACCCTTAAGTAGAACACTATTTGCATTAGAGAGCAGATAGTGTTTTTTATTATAACTAAATTTATGTTTCCTACTTATTTTTATAAAAAGTGTTTCATTTGCCATCTCAATTCCCTATTATCGAAATCCAAAGGGAATGTAAATATGTTATATGACAATGAAACACTTTTTATTTTGCTTCCGATTTATCGAGATTAGGGTATAGGCCAAAATAGTATATCAACTACTTGGCTGGCTGAGGAGTTGGGTGATTTATTTGTTCTGGTTTAATTTCCCCAGCAGAGATTAAAGCGTTTTTAGTCAGTGTAGGTCCAATTAATTCATATACCAATACAGAAAACAGGACTACATTTCTGACCATTGCCCCATCGGATAGGGCAGAGGCTGTAAGAGCCATTCCCAAGGCTACACCAGCCTGAGGTAAAAGTGTGATGCCAAGATGACGCTTGATAGTGTTTTCACAGTGGGTAAGAGTACAACTGCTGTAAGAACCAAAAAACTTACCAGCAGAACGGGTGGCAATATAGACCATACCAATAAGCAAAACAGTAGGATTGCTCAAGGTCTGTAAATCCAGTTCTGCGCCAGATAAGACAAAAAATAGGATAGATAGAGGAGTTGTCCAGCGGTCCAGTCGTTCCATCAGAGAAGCTGAAGTTTGGCAGATATTGCAGAAAATCGTGCCTGTCATCATACATACAAGCAACAGAGAAAATCCGCAATGGATTGGCCCTAAATAAAACTCTACCTTAGAAAGTCCTACTGTCAACAGTACAAAAGCTACAGACATAGAGATACGATTGCCACGAGAGTGAAAATATCGCTCGCTCCAGTCTAAAACCAACCCAGCCGCAGCTCCCAAAGCTAGAGAAAAGATGATTTCCAGTATAGGTTCCACTGCAACTGTAATGAGGTTAATTCCTCCTGCCTCTAATGCATTGGCAACACCAAAGGAAGCTGAGAAAAGCACCAGACCGACTGCATCATCAATAGCTACTACCATCAAAAGAAGCTGAGTAAGAGGTCCTTCTGCACGATACTGCCGGACTACCATTAATGTGGCAGCAGGAGCAGTGGCAGCAGCAATTGCTCCTAAAGTAATGGCTGATGGGATAGAGATTGCCTTTGGCATTAAAAAATGTAGTGTCACCAGGGCAACATCTACAAAAAATGTGGTGATGACTGCTTGAAGAATTCCAATGGTAATTGCCTTTCTTCCCATACTTTTTAAATCAGCCATACGAAATTCATTACCAATTGTAAAGGCAATAAAACCTAATGCAGTATCAGGAAGGATACTCATTGCACTTACATCCTTCATAGTATGAAAGCCTATTCCGGCCATTCTTAACCGTCCTAGACAATAAGGCCCTAGAAGCAGGCCAGTAATTAAGTAAGCGGTAACAGCGGGAAGTTCTACCCGTTTTGCCAGGCGAGACATCATCAGCCCAAAAATCAAGGAACTGGAGATGCAAAGAAGAAGATTCTGCATGATGATAACGACCTTTCAAAATCATTGTTGTTTAAAATTTTTTTTAACCTAAGAAGAAAAAACCCTTAAGTCTGTTTGTCGGAAGACACAACAATAAAATACCACTTTTTTTTCAAAAATCAAGAGTATTGTATATTTTTGTGAAAACTGCTTAGTTTCAATAGGAGGGTGACAAGTCTTGTATAAAATTTTTGTTAAAAAAATGGATTGCAGTCTCTTTTTTTATATAATTAGACTGTGTCTGAAAACTGCTTTTTTGCGTAATTTGTGACAGGTTTGTAGCAAATTGGGGTATGAAGATGGCAAGAATAAGTTTTTAGACATTTCCTAGTATAGTAAATATGCTGGCTAATCTAAATTGTTGCAAAAGAATAATTAAAAATAGAAATATTTTGACTTGCAAACTTGAAGAAACTATGCTATTATAGAACAGTCTCAGAGAAAGCATGAGAATTTAAAAGCTTTGATTTCTTTGATAGTGGGCTATCGCCAAGCGGTAAGGCACAGGACTTTGACTCCTGCATTTCGCTGGTTCGAATCCAGCTAGCCCAGTAAAAAGCCCTTGAAAATGTCGAATTTCAAGGGCTTTTATATTTCCATAAATTATATTGTAGTAGTGCTATTGGAAACTTACAAAGTGATTAATTCATAATCTCTGCTTCCAAAGCCTAACTCTGCTGCTGCCTCTACAGTGTGAACTCCATTTCTGGATTCAATTCTCTCAATCAAATCTCCCTTTCCAGGGTCATTGGAAGCATACACTAAATCTAGACATGCCTGGTCCAAAGCAATTGGATCTAAGGAAGCCAAGATTCCGATATCTCCGATTTTAGGGTCTGCTGCAACTGCACAGCAGTCACAGTCCACAGACATATTGCACATAACATTGATAAATGCCATCTTTCCATCAAAGAAAGTTACAATAGATTTTGCTGCATCTGCCATAGATTCCAGGAAAGAATCGTGGTCTGAATTCCAAAAATCCTCTGGAACACCTACACCATGAATATAAGCTTTTCCATGAGAAGATGCGATACCAATAGAAATATTTTTTAGTGCACCGCCAAATCCACCCATGGGATGTCCTTTAAAATGGGACAAAACCAGCATAGAGTCATAATTAGATAGATGGCTGCCCACATAATTTTTCTGAATCTTCTTTCCGCCTTCAATAGTAAGTTCCAGTTCGCCGTCTTCATCCATAATATCCACATCAGCAATATCTGTCCATCCATGTGCTTTCATGGTTTCCCAATGTGCTTTGGTGGTATCACGTTTGCCCATATAAGCAGTATTACATTCCACAATTGTACCTTTTACATGGTCAATCACTGGTTTAAAGAATGGCGGACGGATAAAATTCTGATTTCCTACTTCACCAGAATGGAGCTTTACTGCTACTTTGCCAGGCAGTTTGATTCCCAGAGCTTCATACATCTGAATCATTGCATCGTTGGTAAGAGTTTTGGTAAAATAAACTTTTGATTTTGCCATATTGCGACCTCCTGTTTTTTATTTTTTGTAGCAGTTCAGATACTATCCTTGCTGAACTGTCATCATTTTTCCATAAAAATGGAAATCTGTAGTTACAGTATAAAGGATAAAGTTAGGTTTAGGTCAAGGAAATTTTTCCCTTTTCAAATAGCAGGAAAAGGAGTATAATAGACTTACAAAATTTGAAGGGAGAAGAGAAGAAATGCTGCACAAAACATTAAAACCATTTCCAAAGGATTTTCTTTGGGGAGCAAGTACATCCGCGTATCAGGTAGAGGGGGCTAACCTAGAAGACGGAAAAGGACCATCTTGCCAGGATGTGAAGAAGGTGCCAGAAGGAACCTCTGATTTGACTGTATGCGCAGACCAGTATCACAGATACAAAGAAGATATTGCTCTTATGGCTGAGATGGGATTCAAGACCTATCGTTTCTCGATTGCATGGTCCAGAATTATTCCAGAGGGGACTGGAGCTGTAAATCCAAAGGGAATTGAATACTACAATAATGTTATCAATGAATGTTTAAAGTATGGCATTGAACCTTTGGTGACTATGTTCCATTTTGATATGCCAGCTGCATTGGACAAGCGGGGGTCTTGGTCTAACCGCGAATCTGTAGATTGGTTCTTGAATTTTGCAAAGGTAATGTTTGAGAATTTTGGAGACAGGGTAAAATATTGGCTGACAATCAATGAGCAGAATATGCTGACTTTGGTGGGACCAGTGATTGGAACTTTGACAATCCCAGAAGGCTGTACCAATGTATTGAAGGAGACTTATCAGCAGAATCATCATATGCTTGTGGCTCAGGCTAAAGCAATGGTTCTCTGTCATGAGATGCTGCCAAATGCAAAGATTGGTCCAGCTCCAAATATTTCTTTGGTATATGCAGCAAGCTGCAAGCCAGAAGATGTTTTGGCTGCTCAGAACTATAATGCTATTCGTAACTGGTTGTATCTAGATATGGCTGTGTATGGTGTATACAATAACTTGGTATGGGCTTATTTGGAAGAACATAATGCTACTCCAGAATTTGCTCCAGGAGATGCAGAGGCATTAAAGAATGGACATCCAGATTTTATTGGATTCAATTATTATAACACTTCCACAGTAGAAGCAAGCGATGGCACAGAACAAAGCGACCCAGGCGCAGACCAGCAGACTGCAAGAGGAGAGGCTGGCTTCTACAGAGGATTCCGCAATCCTAATTTGCCTACCACAGAGTTTGGCTGGGAGATTGACCCCATGGGCTTCCGTGCAACCATTCGTGAGATGTATTCTAGATATCGCTTACCTATGATTGTAACTGAGAATGGCTTGGGCGCTTATGACAAATTGACAGAAGACGGAAAAGTACATGACTCCTACCGAATCGAGTATCTGCGCAAGCATATTGAGCAGGTTCGCTTAGCGATTACTGATGATTGTGAGATGATGGGATATTGCCCATGGTCTGCGATTGATTTAATTTCTACCCATGAAGGTATGGTAAAACGTTATGGATTTATCTATGTAGATAGAGAAGAATTTGATTTAAAGACCTTAAACCGTTATCGCAAGGACTCTTTCTATTGGTATAAGAAAGTAATTGCTACCAATGGAGAAGATTTAGAAGATTAATAAAAATATATGATATAATTTTATATAAGTTAATCTGCTGTGCTAGAGCGTGTTTGAAAATTGTAAGTAAGTAACACACAGAAGAAGACTGCTCCCCATCCTGCAGCTTCGGAGCCAGTAATGCTAAGTCTCCAGCAATCTGCTAAAAACAGTCGCAAATTGCTAGAGACTAAGAGTTACTAAGGCTCCTGTAGATGCAGGACAAAGAGCAGTCTTCTTCTGTGCTGGTGGCTGGCAGTTTTAAGTTTAGAAAAAGCATAACTGCCAATCAGAATTTACTTGCTTTTGTAGTTAGAAGGAATCTTTGCGAAATGTCTGGCAGAATTTTCACAATATATGATTCCTTTATATAATTATTTTCCTTTTCCTGTGACAACTAATAGGATTTGATAACCATACTTCCACATGGTTATGACAGATAATAAGTAATAAGGTCTTGCTTATTATATTTATTTTGCTGCGTTACTCCTGCCTACAAATTTTAACTAGCACAACGAGTTAAATTAAAATCGTGCTATTATAGTTTAGTAGCATAATTTCTTTTTTCCAGGAAATACTAAGATTATTGACACAATCTATGAAAAGCTTCCCGAATTTAGCCAAGATAGTATATATTTTTTTCATTTGAGACAAAGCTTACGCCAATTGGAGCATGTAAATGGCAAGGAAGGGTTAGGTATCTCCTAGAACAATTTTCAAACATGCTCTAGTACAATAATTACTTGGCAAACAGAAAGGCAGGTATCAATACAGAGAAATATGTGGACAAGAAAAAAGCAATTTATTCTATTATGTATGATACCTGTATATTTTTTAATTGCTGGTCTGTCTCTCCAATCTCTTTCCAGTATAAAACAAGGGCTAATAAAGATTTTTCAAGAACCAGATTTCCTGATTACCGATTATATGGCAGTAGGCGGAATTGGTGCTGCCTTGGTAAATGCAAGTCTTCTTACTTTAGTCTGTATTAGCATCATCTATATATTAGGAATGAAGGTAAGTGGCCAAACAATCACTTCAGCTTTTATGATGTTTGGATTTTCTCTATTTGGGAAAAATCTGATAAATATTTGGGCTATTCTGATAGGAGTTTTTCTCTATGCTAGATATCTAAAATATTCTTTGGCAAATTATATTTATATTGGTTTTTATGGGACTAGTCTGTCTCCCTTAATTATGCAGGTAATGCAAATGAAAGGATTTACACCAATAGAAGGGCTTTTAACTGGAGGAGTTCTTGGAATAGCGATTGGATTTATACTTCCTCCTCTTGTTGAGCATGTCCGAGTCTCCCATAAAGGCTATTCTCTCTACAATGTAGGATTTGCATCTGGTATCATGGCCACTATTATTGTGTCATTGATGAAATCATTGGGAATGCAAATACAAACCAGGTTAATCTGGCATACAGGAACCAATGAAATATTTGAAATACTTTTGTTACTATTATTTGTAGGAATAATAGTTGCAGGAATTATTCATAGTCCAAAAGAAAGCTATTTTGCGTACAAAAAGATTTTAAAAAGCAGCGGTATAGGAGGAACAGATTATTTAAAAGAGGTAGGATTTCCAGCAGTTCTAATAAATATAGGGGTAAATGGTTTGATTGCTTCTATATTTGTCATAGCTGTAGGTGGGGATTTGAATGGCCCTACAATCGGAGGAATCATGACCATTGCAGGATTCGGAGCTACAGGAAAACATATCCGTAATATTGTTCCTGTAATGGCAGGAGTATACTTGGCAAGCATAATTGAACTTTGGGATATCACAGCTCCTTCAGCTCTTTTGGCAATGTTATTTTCTACAACACTTGCTCCCATTGGCGGAGAATTTGGGATACTTCCTGGGCTTGTAGCGGGATTTCTTCATTCTTCTGTAGCTTTAAATGTAGGAATTTTATATGAAGGAATGAATCTATATAATAACGGATTTGCTGGAGGGATTATAGCGACCTTTATGGTGCCAACATTGCAAGCAGCTAGAAAGAGTACTAGTCGTGAGAAAAAAGGGGGGTATATATAGTGAACTACCCATTGCCTAAAACTAATAGGATTGCGACCATATTATTTCAAATAGGCTTGTAAGTTCGCCATGCTAATCAATGTTAATCGCTTTAGAGACTAAACTTTCAATTATTGACAAGAATTATAAAAAAATGAAAGAAAAAGGAAAAAGTTGTTGACAATTG